>JAGREZ010000120.1:23037-23246 GCA_020446285.1 Geminicoccaceae bacterium | reverse complement strand
ATCACGGAGGACAGTTACGACCGGCAGTTCGCCATCAATGTGAAGGGGACGCTCTTCACCAGTCAGGCGGTGGCGGCGCATATGGTCGAACGCGGCAAGGGTGGCAAGATCATCAACTTTTCCAGCCAGGCCGGCCGCCGTGGCGAGGCGCTGGTCGCCGTCTATTGCGCCTCCAAGGCGGCGATCATCAGCCTCACCCAGTCGATGGG
>JAGREZ010000120.1:22779-23001 GCA_020446285.1 Geminicoccaceae bacterium | reverse complement strand
ACACGCCGATGTGGGACGTCGTCGACGGATTGTTCGCCCGCTACGAGAACCTGCCGGTCGGCGAGAAGAAGCGCCAGGTCGGCGAAGCCGTGCCCTATGGCCGCATGGGCCGTCCGGAGGATCTGACCGGCGCTGCCGTCTTTCTCGCGAGCAGCGATGCGGACTATGTCGTCGCGCAGACGCTCAATGTCGATGGCGGCAACTGGATGAGCTGAACGCGAA
>JAGREZ010000120.1:22535-22772 GCA_020446285.1 Geminicoccaceae bacterium | reverse complement strand
GGGGGCTCAGCGCGCCAGCCAGCCCCCGTCGACCGCCAGCAGCGAGCCGTGGCAATAGCTTGCCGCCTTCGAGCAGAAGAAGATCACGGCACCGGCCATCTCTCCGGGCTCGGCGAAGCGTCCGGCGGGGATGCGGGCGAGCAGCGCGCGGGCGCGTTCCTCATCCTCGCGGATGGCCGCGGTGTTGGTGGTGATCGTGTAGCCGGGTGCGATGGCGTTGACATTGATGCCGTGCGC
>JAGREZ010000120.1:8502-22438 GCA_020446285.1 Geminicoccaceae bacterium | reverse complement strand
GCCACATTGACGATCCTTCCGCCCCGGCCATGCGCGAGCATCCGTCGCCCGGCCGCCTGGGAGAGGAACCATGCCGCGTCGAGATTGAGCTGCATGACGCTTCGCCAGGCATTCTCGCTGTAATCCACGGCATTGTCGCGCAGGATGATGCCGGCATTGTTGACGAGAATGTCGAGCCCGCCCAGTTCCTCCACGCAGCGCCCGACCAGCGTTTGTGCGCCACTGGCGTCGAGATCGCCGAGATCGGCCTCGAGCATGGCATCGAACGGTTCGTCCGGGCGGCGGCTGTGCACCGTGATCGCCACGCGCGCGCCGGCCCCGCGCAGGCCGGAAGCGACAGCGAGGCCTATGCCGCTCGCTCCGCCCGTCACGAGCGCATTCATTCCCGAAAGATCGAACAGATCCCGCATGTCCCGCCTCGTCCGCTGCCGATCGCCCAAGCATGCCGTCACGGGCGGCAGACGGTCAACCGGCATCCCTTGCGCGGTGGAAACGTGTCACGGGGTACGTTCACGATGAGTTCATGGAAGGGGATTGGCGTTCCGCTCGTCCCATTCTATGAACGAACGATCGATCATGTTCGCAAGTGCAGCATGATCCAATAGCCTCGGGAGAAAACCCACTTGTCGGCCAGAAACCCTGTTTCGTTGACAAACGTACACGCACGCCCTGCGACCACTCCCGCCATCGGTATCCGCCGTGCCCTGTTCGCGGCACTCGTGGCAGGCTCCGCCATCGGCGCGCTGGGCCTACTGGCCTATATCCTGATGGCCGACGGTCTGGGCATTCTCGATGCCGTCATGATGATCTGTTTCGCGGCGACGCTGCCATGGACCGTCATCGGCTTCTGGAACGCCCTGATCGGTCTCGCGGTGCTGATGGTCTCCCCTGATCCGGTGGCGGCCGCCTGCCCGCCCTGGGGCCGGCTGGACAGGCGCTTGCCGCCGCGCGGGCGGACGGCGGTGCTCATGGCGATCCATGACGAGGAGCCGGAGCGCGTCTTCGCGCACATGCGCGCGCTCGCCGACGAACTCCAGACCGGGCCGCATGCCGGCCTGTTCGATTTCGCCGTGCTCTCGGACACGCGCGATGCGGCGATCGCGGCCCGCGAGGCGACGCATTTCGACCGCTGGAAGCTGCAGTCTCCCCTTCCGGCGAGGCTCGAATATCGCCGCCGCCTCGACAATACCGACCACAAGACCGGCAATCTCTGGGAATTTCTCAAGCGCCGGGGCGCGGAATTCGACTATTTCATCGTTCTCGATGCCGACAGCTACATGCATGGCGATCTGGTGCTCGACCAGGTGCGGATGATGGATGCGGATGCGACGCTCGGTATCGTGCAGCCGCTGATCGTCGGCCTGCCCAGCAGGAGCGCCTTCGCCCGCGTCTTCCAGCTCGGCATGCGCCACGGCATGCGTGCCTATGCCACCGGCAGCGCCTGGTGGCAGGGCGATGCCGGACCCTATTGGGGCCATAACGGCATCATCCGCACCGAGGCGTTCATGCGCCATTGCCGCCTGCCCCGCCTGCCCGGCGAACCGCCGCTCGGCGGCATGGTGCTGAGCCACGACCAGCTCGAGGCAGCACTCATGCGCGGTGCCGGCTACGCGATCCGCGTGCTGCCGGTCGAATCGGGCAGTTATGAGGAGAATCCGCCGACCCTGCAGGATTTCATCAAGCGCGACCTGCGCTGGTGCCAAGGCAACATGCAGTATCTGCGCCTGCTCGGCATGAAGGGGCTCCTGCCCATGGGCCGCCTGCAACTCCTGCTCGCCATCCTGATGTATGCGGCCGCCCCTGCGTGGCTCGGCTTCATGGCGGCCGGCGTGGCGCAGGCGGTCTGGCTGTCGCTTGCCGACGAGGCCACCCGCACGGCAGGTTACGCCCCGATCCATCTCGGTCTCGGCATCGGCCTCTTCGCGCTGATGATGGCGATCAACTTCACGCCCAAGGTGGCGGGCCTGATCGACGTGCTCTCGTCGCCGGAGCGTCGCCGTGCCTATGGCGGCACCGGTGCCGTTCTCCTTTCGGCCTTCATCGAGACGTTCTTCTCGCTGTTCCTCGGACCGATCATGGCGGTATCGCAGACGGTGTTCCTTGCCGGGCTCGCCGGCGGTCGGACCATCCGCTGGGAAGCGCAGCGACGGTCGGTCCACGAGCTCTCATGGAGCGAAGCGGCACGCGGATTGTGGCCGCAGACCCTGACGGGTCTGGCGATGTTCACGGCCCTGTGGCTTTCGGCACCGGTGGTGCTGCCCTGGGCCTCGCCGGTCATCCTCGCCCTTGTGCTCTCCATTCCGTTCGCCTGGGGTACGAGCCGCCGTTCGTTCGGCGGGTTCCTCGCCCGCCACCGGGTCTGCGCGACGCCCGAGGAACTCGCCCGGCAGGGGCTGGGACTTGCCAAATCACCGCAGCCGCCGCATGCAGGAAGCCTTGAACTGCAAACAGGCGAAAAGGCCGCATGAACACCATGAGTGAATATCGGGGAAAACGCTTCGTCGTCACCGGCGCCGCCGGCGGTATCGGCAGGGAAACCTGCGCCATTCTCAAGGAAAAGGGGGCATCGCTCCACCTGATCGATGTCGCCGAAGGGCCCCTTCGCGAACGTGCGGGAGAACTCGGCGGGGATGTGAGCTGGGCGGTCTCGACGATCGATACGCCGGCGGCCTGCCGGACAGCGCTCGAAGCCGTCGACGGCCCGGTCTACGGGCTCATTCATCTGGCCGGCATCTTCAAGCCGGAGGATTTCAACGACAGGCCGGAGATCGTCTACGATCAGGTGATGGCGGCCAATCTGCACAATGCCTTCCACATCTCGACGGCCATCGTGCCGCGCCTCGATCCGGACGCCATTACCCGCATGGTGTTCATAAGCTCGCTGGCATTCCGGCGTGGCGCGTTCGATCACACCGCCTATTCGGCGGCCAAGGGTGGCATCACCGGGCTCGTCCGCTCGCTCTCGAGGCGTCTTGCACCCGCGACCCTCGTCAACGGGCTCGCACCCGGTCACATCGACACCTCCATGCCCGATCACATCTGGTCGATCGAGGAACGGGCGGCGAAGATGCTCTCGGAAATTCCGCTCAAGCGCCGCGGTCATCCGCGCGAATGCGCCACCGTGATCGATTTCCTCTGCGGCGGGGGATCGACCTACATGACCGGACAGGTGCTCAATGTCGATGGCGGCATCGTCGCCGGCTGACGCCGGTCAGGGGTCACCCTGCTGCGCCGCTTCGCCGGCGAGCGAGACGATATAGGCGAGGAGATGCTGGCGGTCGGCGACCGTCAGCGGCGCCTCGGGCATGTCGGGATGGCCCGGCCTGATCATTTTCGCCTCGATTTCGCCGGGCTTGCGGTTCTGCGCGATCCAGACAAAGGACGGCGCACCCACCGTCATGACCCGGTCGATCCCGTCACCGATATCGTGACAGTTCGAACAGACATCGCGGGCGAGCGTCTTCCCCCGTCCGGTCTCCTCGGCGAAGGCTGCCGCCGGCATGCAGGCAAGCATGGCGGCCGTCAGGGCGAACAGTGCCGAACGCTGCATCGCATGAAACTCCGGATGAAGGTTGCCGGGAGCATCCAGATGCTTGGCGGGCACCTCCCGCGTCAACAGTCTTCGCCCCTCCGGCCACGCTTCCTTTTGTCCTGCGCCCGCCGGGCCACATGCCGCCTGCTGCCCGCCGCGCCATTGTCGACAGGCCCGCGGGGCTGCACTATCCGAAAGGAGCATTCGGGGGAGGACGCAGAACGACATGTCGACAGGCACCGCAAGCGCGACGGCGGGATCGCCGCACGTCACATCGACCTTTCGCCACGCGATGATCTGGCCGGCGGTGCTGGTCATCCTGCTGGTCGGGCTGTTTCCCGTCATCTACACGCTCGTGACCGGTTTCCAGAACATCAACATGTTCGACGAGGACACGGGCTTTTCCGGCCTGCTGAACTATCGAAGGCTCGCGGGCGATATCCGCTTCTGGCAGTCGCTGCTGCATACCTTCATCTTCCTCGCCATCGCCCTGCCGGTGGAACTGGTTCTCGGTCTCCTGCTCGCACTGCTGTTTCTCGAGCGCATGCCCGGCAAGCAGATCTTCATCGCCCTTCTCGTCCTGCCGGTGGTCACCTCGCCGATCATCGCCGGTGCGGCATGGCGGCTGCTCTTCGACAACCGTTTCGGGCCGATCAATGAAATCATCGGCTGGTTGACGGGAGAGCCCGAGGCGATCCTGTGGACCGTCGATCCGACCTTCGTCTACCCGGCGATCCTGATCGCCGAGATCTGGCAGTGGACACCCTTCATGTTCCTGCTGCTGCTCGCCGGCCTGTCGAATGTCGACAGCTCGCTCATGGAAGCCGCCGAACTCGATGGCGCCGGCTTCTGGCAGACCTTCTGGCATGTGACCCTGCCCATCATCCGACCGGTCATGTGGATCGCCGTTCTCATTCGCGGGCTCGATCTCTTCCGTCTGTTCGATGTCGTCTGGGCGCTTACAAGGGGCGGCCCCGGCACCATGAGCGAGACCGTGTCGATCTACGCCTATATCCAGGGATTCCAGCAGTTCGAGACCTCCTATGCGGCGGCCATGGCATTCGCCATCATCGTGCTCCTGTCCATTCTCGTCATGATGGCGCTCAGGCGGATGGAGATCGATCGATGAGGCGCGGACGTCTGACACTGGCCGGGCGCTATCTCCTCGCGCTCGCCGCCCTCGTCTTCTTCCTGTTCCCGATCTACTGGCTGGTGATGATCTCCTTCAAGACGCCCGAGGAAATCTTCGCCACCCCGCCGGTCTGGTGGCCGGCGCAGATCCAGTTCGAGAACTATCTCGTGCTGTTCCGCGACGGCGATGCCGAAACGGTTTGGAACTCGCTGGTCATCGCCTCGACCAGCACCTTCCTTGCCATGCTGCTCGGCACCATGTGCGCCTATTCGATGGCGCGCTTTCGCACCGGCGGAAGGAATTTCGCGATGTGGGTCATCTCCAATCGCATGGTTCCCCCGATCGTCATCGTCTTTCCCATATTCCTGCTCTATGTGAAACTGGGGCTGGTCGACAGTTTCGCCGGTCTGATCCTGCTCTACACGGCCTTCAACCTCCCTTATGTGATCTGGATGATGCGCGGATATATCCAGGATGTTCCGATCGAGCTGGAAGAGGCGGCGCTGGTCGACGGGTGCACCCGCTGGCAGACCTTCCGCATCATCGTCCTGCCGGTGGTGCGTGGCGGCCTGTTCGCGACGGCGGTCTTCACCTTCGTCTTCGCCTGGAACGATTTCATCTTCGCCCTCGTCCTCACCCGCAACGAGGCGACCACCTTTCCGGTTCAGGTGACCCACTATTTCGGCGGGCAGTCCAATTTCTGGGCGAAGATCGCGGCCATGAGCACGCTCGGCACGGTGCCGATCTTCATCGCCGTCGCCATGCTGCAGAAATTCCTCGTGCGCGGCATCTCCATGGGTGCGGTCAAGGGATGAGCGCAAGGCGTGGGCGCAAGGGATGAGTGCAAGGAGGGATGAGCGCAAGGGATGAGTGAATGACGATCCTCCAGCCGCACCGGAACTGCCTGACGGTGGAGAAAGCTTCCCGCGCCGCCGTCCTGATCGACGGCGAGAACTATTTCAGGACGCTCGCCGATGCCCTTTCCCGTGCGCGCGAGAGCATCTTCATTCTCGGCTGGGACATTCGCGCCGATCTCGTGCTCGACCACGCGCGAACGGAGGATTCCTCGCTCGGCGGTCTTCTTTCCCGGCAACTGGAGCGCGAGCCCGGACTGCATGTGCATGTCCTCGTCTGGGACTGGCTCGTCACCTACTCGATCGATCGCCAGTCACTGCCGGGATGGCGCTTTCCGGTCAATCACGAACGCCTCGAATTTCAGCTCGACGATCATCACCCGCTCGGCGGCTCGCATCACGAAAAGCTCGTGGTGATCGATGGCGTGCTCGCCTTTGTCGGTGGTCTCGACCTCGCCGCCGGCCGCTACGACACGCGCGACCATGACCCCGCCGATCCCCGCCGGACCATCAAGGGCAAGGAGCAGCCGGCCCCCTTTCATGACATGATGATGATGGTCGAGGGGCCGATCGCCGGTGCGATCGAGCATGAGGCGGCGCTGCGCTGGAGGAATGCCACGGCCCACGAACCGGCGGTTGCCCGCGAGCGCCGTCCGGTCTGGCCCGAGGATGTAGAGCCGGGCTGGCGCGACTGCATGACGGCGCTGGCGCGGACCCGCGCCGAATACGGACTGTTCGGGGAAACGCTGGAAATCCGTCAGCTCTATGTCGACGCCATCGCATCGGCCGAACGGCTGATCTATATCGAGAACCAGTACCTCACCGTGCCGGAGATTCGCGAAGCCCTGCACGACCGGCTCGAGGCGGTGCCGGAACTCGTGGTTCTCATCATATCGGGAGCCAATTGCGAGGGGTTTCTCGAAACCGCCATCATGGATATCGGCCGCAAGCGCTTTCTCCAGCGACTGGAGCCTTTCGCCGAACGTTGCAGGATTGCCTTCCCGATGGCGGGTGCCACGGAAATCACGGTCCACGCCAAGGCCATGATCGTCGATGACCGTTTCCTGACCGTGGGATCGGCCAATATCGCGCGCCGTTCGATGGGCCTCGACAGCGAGATGAATCTGGCACTGGAGACCGACGGTCCGGACGATGCCATCCGCGCATTGCGGCTCGACCTCATGGCGGAGCATCTGGGAACGACGGTCGGGACACTGCGCGCCGCCGAAGATGATGGCCTGACCATGCTGGATCTGGCGATGCGTCACAAAGGCGGGAGCAATCGCCTGCGCCCGCTGGTCATCGATCTGCCCGAAGCAGCAGAGCGTTTCGAAATCGCCGCCGATCTCGCCGACCCGCCCGAACCGCTCGTTGCGGATTCGCTCCTGCGCGCCATCGGTACGCCGCGCCAGCGTTACGGCCTGCGCGTCGCGCTGGCGCGCCTTGCCGGTCTTGCCGGGCTCGCCGGCCTCGCGGCAAGCCTGTTCGGCCGGCTGCCGTTGCCGCTCTGGATCGGGCTTCCCCTTGCCCTTCTCAGCCTCGCGGTCTGGGTCGCCATCGAGCCACGCCTGCGCAAGCGCCCGGATTTTACAATTCGCTGACAGGCGGCTTTACAGGACGGGCGGGCACTTCTAAGGGGCTATGGGTGGGGGCCGGTCGCCGGGATGATCTGTCGGCGTTCGTCCGGCTCACTGACATCCACCGTTCCGTTTCCGTTTTTGTTCAGATCGAGGCATGCAATCTTGATGTCCCATCGTCCCGGCCGCATATTCCTGCATACGCCCGGCCCCACCAACGTGCCGGACAGTGTCCTGTCGGCCATGCACCGTCCGGCCGAGGATTTCGCTTCGCCGGAATTCGCGCGGACCGCAAGAAGCTGTCTCGATGACCTGAAGACGGTCTATCGCACGGATGGCGAGGTCTTCTCGTTCATCGCCAACGGCCATGGTGTCTGGGAAGTGCCGCTGGTCAATCTCCTCGAACCGGGCGACAGCGTGCTCGTACCGCTTGCCGGCCGTTTCTCCGCGGCCTGGGCGGAAATGGCGGAACATCTGGGTCTCGAGGTCGTGACGACACCAGCCGACCTCACGCGCGCCATCGCCCCGGATGCCGTCAGGGAGATGCTCGAGCGGGACCGCGACCATGCGATCAGGGCGGTTCTCTGCGTCCATACCGAGACCGCCTCGGGTGCACGCACCGATCTCCGGGCGATCCGCAGGGCCATCGACGATGCCGGACATCCGGCTCTTCTCGTCGTCGATGCCATCGCATCACTGGCCGTCGAGACGTTCGACATGGATGGCTGGGGTATCGACTGCGCGCTCTCCGCCTCGCAGAAGGGCCTGATGATGCCGCCGGGCCTCGCCTTTGCCGCCCTCGGGCGAAGGGCGATGGAAAGGGCGCAGACCTGCAACCATCCGCGCCGCTACTGGGATCTGCAGTTCCGGCGCGGCGATCCGACCTACATGTGGTTCCATGGAACGCCGCCGCTGCAGCAGGTCTGGGGCCTTCGCGCCGCGCTCGACCGCATCCTTGCCGAAGGCGTCGATGAGGTGATCGCCCGCCACCGGCGGCTGGCCGATGCCGTGCGCGCCGCCGTCGCCCGCTGGTCGGCCGCGGGAGCGCTCTCGTTCCAGTGTCGCAACGAAACCGAACGCGCCAATGCCGTCACCGCCGTGCGGGTCGAAGGCGGCGATCCGGACGCCATGCGGAAGCTCGCCCACGAACGCTACAATCTCTCGCTCGGCGGCGGCCTCGGCGAACTCGAGCACCGGGTCTTCCGGATCGGCCATCTGGGCGATCTCAACGAGCCGATGATCCTTGGCGCACTCGCAACCACCGAACTCGCCCTGCAGGAATGCGGCATTGCGGTGCAACCGGGCGGAGTGGAAGCCGCGATCGCCGCATTGCGGACACAGCACGACAATCGCCGGGTTGCCTGACCGCGGCCCGCATGATCACTCGCCGGCGGGTGGATATGCGGCTGGCGGCATGGCAGCGAGGGTGGCAATGGTTTCCATGTCCCGCTCGATCCGGCGAAGGCCGCCCTCACCCGCGATGCGGTCTTTCGTCTCGTCCTCGTCCGCCACGACGCCGCCCACGATCCGGTCGGTCATGCCCTTGAGTTCGGCGACGAGCGCCGCGGCCCGCTCCGAATCAAGGGTGCGCGAGACGCTTTCGGCGGTGCGGATCGCTTCCTGCGCGCGCACCAGAACGACCTCCGCACTGGCGAGGACGTCGCCGGCGATCATCGTGAAATGCGGATCGGACTGCAGGTCGATCGCGATCCGGATCTCCTCGACAATGCCCGAGACTGCCCGGTCGAGGCCGAACCCCAGACCCGGCCCGACCTCGATGCGGTTCGGGTCGATCGCGTGGATGACATGCAGCGTGTGCAGCTGCATCGATTCGAGATCGCCCCGGTTCTGCTGTGCCAGCCCGGCATGCAGCCGGGCGATGGTGGCTTCCGCCATGGCGACGGGAAGATAGCCGCGACCGTCGGGCGTATCGCTCCGGGCGGCGAGCACATGGGCGATGTGTTCGTCGACACTCTCCCGCACGGCCTCCCCGGTCGGCGGGTTCGGGGTGCAGGCCACGAGGAGAGCCGTCACGCCGACGAACGACCGCGCAATCCCCATCATGCCGCCTGTTCTCCCCCCCCCTTTTCCGGACCCGTCCCGCAATGTCGCCGCCGGCCTTTCAGTCCCCCTCATTGGGTATGTTCAGGACGCGGCCGCAATGCTTGCAATGCACGGCGTCGGGATCGTGCCGGAGCAATCCGCACTTGCCGCATTCATATCGCACTTTCGCGGGCCTGAAGATGGTCTGGACGAGGCGGATGAACAGCGAGATGCCGAAGATCATGATCAGGACCGCGAGCAGGCGACCGAAATCCCCGACGAGCGTGATATCGCCAAAGCCCGTGGTCGTCAGCGTGGTTATGGTAAAATAGAGCGCATCCACATAATTGTCGATGGCCGGATTGCGCTGTTGCTGGCTGACATAGACGATGGCCGTGCAGATGAAGATGAAGACGAGGAGATTGATGACACTCTGGACCACCTCCTCGTTGCGCTGCACCCAGGGAGAGGTTCGCCGGAGCATCCCGAGAACGTGATAGGAGCGCAGGAGCCTGATGGCGCGGAGGATCCGCAGGAAGGCGAAATTGCCGGTCAGTGCCGGGATGATGAGCGAGACGATCACGATCAGATCGGCGATCGTCACGAAATGGGCGAGATGGCGGACCGGTCGCGCCGAAATGATGACGCGGGCGGCGAAATCGAGGGTGAGCGGAATGGCGATCAGAAGATCGATGACGAGGATCCACGGCGCATCATGGATGAACGAGACCACGAGAAAGAACAGGATCGTGACCACGTCGAATGCCAGCAACCCGTACTGGAACAGGGCCGAGCGTTGGTTGGAACCGAAATAGAGGCCGCGCAGCCATGAACGCAGGCGCCCGAACGCACCGGGGCCGTCGACGGTGCCGGCAGGTTCGCCGGTCAAGACGGAGAGCCCCTCAGGTCACGTCGATCATGACATGCCGGCGATAGGCTTCCTTGCCCTTGAGGTTCTGGTACCAGAGATTGATGTTGGGAAAGGACTGCCGGTCGAGTTCCAGATTCGAATAGCGCCACCAGGCACAACCGAGCGGAATGTCGCCCATGGTGAGATGTGCGCCGGCGACATAGCGGCTGTCCGCGAGATGATTGTCGAGGATGCGCCACACCGGCCCGATCTCCCGGGCGGCGCGGGCGATGGCGGCATCGTCGCGCTGGTCGGCGGGCGTGCGCACGAGCCCCCAGAAGACAGTGTGCAGCAAGGGTTGCAACGTCGTCGCCTTCCAGTCCATCCAGCGGTCCGAGAGCGAGCGGGCACCGGGATCCTCCGGCCAGAGCGCCCCCGAACCGTAGCGGGCGGCGAGATAGCGCACGCAGGAATGGCTCTCCCACACCACCGTATCGCCATCGCGCAGGACCGGAATTCTCCTGTTCGGATTCATCTGCCCGTATTCGTCCGTATCGAGCCCGCCGAACACGCCGCCGGCATCGATCCGTTCATGATCGAGGCCGAGTTCGCCCACGGTCCACATGACTTTCTGGACATTGATCGAATTGGTTCGCCCGTAGATCGTCAGCATGTCGCAACTCCCGTCCGCCTGCAGAATCCCCGCCGTCCGACCGGGGCACTCTCGATCAGCGATCCTTTCGCCGTATCATGTGGCTGTCAAGGAGGCGCCGCGGGGATCGATCGGCACCGCGGCCGACAGTCCGAGCAGATCCTCGATCATCACCGCGCATTGCAGCAGCTTCGCTTCGCCGCGCGGCGGGCCGACGAGCTGGAGCCCCACCGGAAGCCCGTCCGCCGTGAAGCCGCAGGGGATCGATATGGCCGGGCAGCCGGTCAGCGTGATCGCATAGCAGATCGCAACCCAGTCGATATAGGTCGGGAAACGATGCTCGCCGAGGCTTTCGAGAAAGCGCATCTCCACCGGGAAGGGCGGAACGATGGCGGTCGGGCAGGCGAGCAGGTCATGGTCCTCGAAGAAGGCGGCCATGCGCTGCGCCATGAGCCCGCGCTCGCGCTCGGCCCAGCCGATCTGACCGGCATCCACCGCCAGCCCGCGCTCGATGTTCCAGACCACCTCCGGCTTGAGCAGCCCGCGATGGGTGTCGAGCAGGGGGCCCTTGTTCGCGGCGAAGAGCTCGGCCCGCAGGATCTCGAAGACGTCGCGGGACTTCGAGAGGTCCGGCGCCCGGCTCTCGATGACGGTCGTTCCCTCGCTGCTCAGCTTGCGCATCGCCTCGCCGCAGATGCGCGCGATCTTTGAATCCACCGGCGTGATACCGCCGAGATCGGCGCTGAACGCCACCTTGCCCGGACGTCTCGGACGCTGCACCGCCTTGCTGTAGGATTCGGCCGGCGCATCGCAACTGATCGGATCGCGCGGATCGTGTCCGGCCATGACATCGAGAAAGAGCGCCACATCGCGCACGTCGCGGGCCATGGGGCCCTCGACGCCGAGTGTCTGGAAGGGAGCGGCGCCGGGACCATGCGGGACGCGGCCCGGCGACGGACGGAAGCCGACGATCGAACAGAAGCCGGCCGGCGTGCGCAGGGATCCGCCGAGATCGGATCCATCGGCGAGCCAGGCCATGCCGGTTGCCAGCGACACCGCGGCACCGCCCGAGGATCCGCCACAGGTGAGCGCCGTGTTCCACGGGTTCACCGTCGCCCCGAACACCTCGTTGAAGGTATTGGCGCCGGCGCCGAATTCCGGCGTGTTGGTCTTGCCGAGAATGATGCCGCCCTGACGCTCGATGCGCTCGACCTCGATGGCGGAGCGCTCCGGCACCCGGTCTTCGTAAATCAGCGAGCCTTGTGTCGTGCGCACGCCGGCGACATCGACGAGATCCTTGATGAGAACCGGCAGGCCGGCGAGCCAGCCGCGCCCGTCGCCGGGTGCCGCCGGCCGTTCCATCATCATCTTGCGGGCACGGTCGAGGGCACGTTCGGCACAGACGGTGGGAACGGCATTGACGGCGGGATTGACCGCGTCGATGCGCCGGAGCGACGCCTCCACGGCCTCCACCGGCGAGACTTCGCCGGCCTCGAGCAGGCGAACGACCTCCCGCGCGGACAATGCGACCAGATCATGGACAGACAAGCGGCACCTCCCTTTTCTCGTTGTTCGCGCCCGTCGTCCGGCACGCGGTGTCTTTCATGCTCGCCCCGATGTCGATCAGTTGCAGGTCGGATGAAGGATCCAGCCCGCGGGCAGTCCGGACCCCTCCGGCACGAACGGCTCCACCTCGAAACACGGATTGTCCTCCGGCCGGCCGTTCTGTGCCGGAAGATAGGTCGGATTGGTCCGGTCGGAGTGCAGAAGACCGCTCGATGTCAGCGGATCGTAGCGCAACGGCGTTCCGCCGGTGAGCCGGACGATGCAGTCCCAGTCACGCAGCGAACTGTCGCGCACGAGCACATTGACCAGCCCGCGCGCCATGGAAAACGCGGTCAGGACCCTTGCCGGCTGGGCGCTGGACGTCTGCGCACAGACAGCGACCGGTTCATGCAGATCCGGCAGGTTGCGTGTCCAGTCGGTACGGTCGGCGAAGGGCGGCCAGTTGGTTGCCGGAGCCGTCGCCGGAGCGTCGGCCGCGCCGGGAATGGCGGCCTGTACAGTGTCGTCACCACCGGAAATCGTCTCGCCCGGATCCTGACCCATCGGCGAGGACGGCGTGACCGGCACGAGGTCGCCCACCGAGATGCCGCCGGCACCGCCGCCATCGGCGAGCGGACCCGCGACGAGATCGCCGCGAACCCAGCCCTCATACCGCCCGTTCGGCCCCGAAAGCCTGTACCAGACATGGCGGCCGCGATCGGCGGATTCCAGAATGACCACCGCATCGCCGGCGCGTGCGGCAGCGACGATATTGCCCGACCGCACCGCCGGCTCGCGCCGCACATTGACGGTCGTGCCCGCCTCGGCATCGATCCGTGCGCGCGCGCCATCGGCGATCTGCGCGAACAGGGCCGATGGCAAAAGAAGGAATATCGTCACCAGGAGGACCGGGGCGAACCGCCTCGCGGGGAAAATCGGCAAGCCGACGAAACCCGTGACTCGTTTGTTTGCAGCGCGGGACAGGGACGGTCTCCTCGTCAACTCCGTGATGGAGGTCAATAAGCACCAGTGGCGATGAATTTCAATTGCAGCGAAACATGCGCCGGCGAATCTCGCGTCAGGGCAGAATGCACCCGCCGCCGGTCTGCCTCATGCGGCGGCGGCGGCGAGTTGCCTGCGGATCTCCGCCCATTCCTCGGCAAGCGGCGCCTCCGACGGCTCGCGCCCGGCACGATTGTACCAGTACCGGGCATTGGCGATGTCGCCCTCGCGGCGGTGGAGATAGGCATGCACCCAGGCCGCTGCCGAACCATCCAGCTTCTGTACCGCCTCGTGAGCGCCTTGCCAGTCGCCAGCGCGTTCGATGTCGAGCGCCTCGACGAGAGCCGCCGCGATTTCCTTCATGCCCGCAATCCCCGTTCACACCATCCCGGACCACCCGATCGGGACCCTGCCGGCCCCTGCCGCACATGATGAACACTTGCCCGATCGGCCGCAACCGCGCATGACGGGGCGGCAGGGATACAAATGTCCAGGGGGATGGAAACGATGGACAGGACAGCGATCGTTACGGGCGCCGGCAGCGGCGTCGGCCGGGCCGTGGCACTGGCGTTCCTCGAGGCGGGCTATCACACGGCCCTTGCCGGGCGAAGGCGCGACGCGCTCGAGGAAACGGCGTCTCTCGGCGCGGAGTTTGCCGGCAAGGCTCTCGTCGTGCCGACCGACGTGACCAGGCCCGAAGAGGTCAAGGCGCTCTTCGCCGCCGTCGAGGACAGGCATGGCAGGCTCGA
>JAGREZ010000120.1:8276-8443 GCA_020446285.1 Geminicoccaceae bacterium | reverse complement strand
CAGTGGCAGGCGGTGGTGAACGTCAATCTCACCGGCCCCTTCCTGTGCACCCAGGAGGCCATCCGGCTGATGAAGAAACAGGATCCGCAGGGCGGGCGGATCATCAACAATGGCTCGATCTCGGCGCATGTACCGCGCCCGTTCTCCGCGCCCTACACCGCCACCAA
>JAGREZ010000120.1:342-8189 GCA_020446285.1 Geminicoccaceae bacterium | reverse complement strand
CCCATGACCGAACGGATGAAGGGCGGTGTCCCCCAGGCCGACGGTTCGATGAAGCCGGAGCCGCGCATGGATGCCCGCCATGTCGCCACCTCGGTGCTGCACATGGCAAGCCTGCCGCTCGACGCCAACGTCCAGTTCATGACGGTCATGGCCACGACCATGCCGTTCATCGGCAGGGGTTGACGGGCGCAGTCCGGACCGCTCCCACAACGGATACTCCACACACCATACCATTTGACAGTTCGGTCCGTTAAAACCGGACGCAATCCATCCAGGTCGCTAGCCAGTCATGCGGGTTAGTGAATCTGGAGGATTGATCATGAGCAGTCTTGTCGGCAAGTATCTGAAATGGGCGTTCGGCGGTACCACCATCGTGGACACGCTGGACGGCACGGACCGGGGTGCCAACGATTTCGGCACTGTCGCCAGCGGTCGCTTCGACGACCCGTCGAGCGACGGTCGCTATCTCGGCGACGCGGTGCGCATCATCGACAATGCGCGCGGCGGCAATGACACCATGTTCGGGACCAGCGGCAACGACAATATCCTTGGCGACAGCGCGTTCATGGACGGCAGCGCCAGAGGCGGCAACGACATCATTTTCGGCATGGGCGGCGGCGGCACGCTGACCGGCGACGCACTCGTCATGGGTGGCAATGCCAGAGGCGGCAACGACCGGATCTATGCCGGAAACCACGAAGACTCGAACGTGGTGATCCAGGGCGATGGCGGCTTTGCCGCCGCCACGGTGAAGGGCGGCAATGACGTGATCGTCGATGGCGCCGGCAGCAGCCTGATCTACGGCGATTTCCAGTCCGGCGGTCAGGGCGGCAATGACAAGATCTGGGGCGGCGGCGGTTCCGACACGATCTATGGCGGCGGCGGCAATGACCGGATCGACGGCGGCAGCGGCGTCGACATTCTCAGAGGCGGTGACGGCAATGACGTCTTTGTCGTCCGCCCCGGCACGGAACTCGACTTCATCGAGGATTTCACGCATGGCGAGGACCGGCTGAACCTCTCCGCGACCGGTGTCAGCTTTTCCGAACTGGACACCGACGGCAATGGCACGATCAATGCCGCCGATGATTTCACCGCCATCTCCGGCGCGGCACTGACCGTCGACATCGACGCTGCAGCCGGACTTTCGGCACAGACGAACCTGTTCCTCACGGGCGTCCAGCAACTGACCGCGGGCGACCTGATCCTCGGCTGATCGCGACCCGACCAGCATCCGGGACATGCCAGCCGGCATCCCGGATGCTTCCCAACCGGCATCCTGCGGATGCTTCGGGACGGATGCTTCGGGCCGGATGCTTCGCGCCGGATGCTTCGGACCCGTCCGCGCAGCCGGCATGCGGTTGCCGGTCAGTCGATGCGGGCGATCCGCCCGTCCGTCTCCTGCGTGATGCTTCCGCCCAGAGCCGTGATGTAGTTCATCACCGTCGATGCCATGAGCGTCGCACCCGATGCGTCGATGAGAAGCCTGCCACGGGTGAGCGCCTCGTAACCGTCACCGCCGCTCGCGATGTAATCGTTGGTCGCGACCTTGTAGCTCCTCGCCGGATCGAGCGGTTCACCACCGACCGTCACATCGCTCACACGACTTCCAGCCGGCTTGCCCGCATCGAAACGGAAGGTCATGCCGGCGACCTGCGGAAAGCGCCCCGCACCGTCCTCGAACTGCGACACGCCGTTTTCGAGCGCGTCGAGAAGATCGGCACCGCCCAGTTCCATCAGCACGGTCACATTGCCGAAGGGAAGCTCCGAGAGAACGTCCTTGCGCGTGAGCACGGTGCCCGGATCATAGGTGCGGTCGCCGCGGATGCCGCCGCCATTGGTGAAACCGACATCGGCTCCCGTGGCGTTCATCATCGCCTCGGCGATGAGATTGCCGAAATTGCTCTCCTCGCTGCGTACCGTCCCGCGCCGCGTGTCGAGCGCGACACCAGCTTCCCCGACGGGAACGTTCAGTTCCTCGTCGAGCTTGCCGTTCCACCTGTCGACGATGGCCTGGATGCCGGGCTCGGGCTCGATGCCGGCCGTGGACAGGAAGCGCCACTGCGGACGCCAGACGACGACCTCCTCGCCCCGCTTGTCGACACGGTCGAGCGTGATGTCCACGGCCGCCAGATACTGCGCGTCATAGCCGGCCTTGATGAGCAGCGCGCTGCCGTCGAAAAAGGTGATCGGATCGTGGTCATGGCCGCCGAATGCGATGTCGATGTCATCGACCCGGCGCAGCAGCTCGCGATCATCGGCCTCGTCGAGATGGGTCATGGCGATGACCAGATCGGCGCCCTGTTCCCTGAGCCCGGCGGCAAGGCTCGCCGCCGTCTCTTCGGCATCCACGAAGGTGATGTCCGGCCCCGGCGAGGAAAGTGTCGGTGTCTCCTCCGCGATCACACCGAGAAAGCCGATCCTGTAGCCACCGATCTCCATCATGTGGGTCGCGGCCATGCCGATCGCCGGCTCACCGCTCGCATCGAGGGCATTGCCACCGAGCCACGGAAAGGACGAGGCCGCGAAACGCTCGGCGGCAATGTCGGCGCCGAAGTCGAATTCGTGATTGCCGACAACAGCGACATCGGTGCCGATGGCGTTGAGCAGCTCCACCATCTGCTCGCCCTTGGTCAGGCCCGACATGACCGAAGGCGAGAACAGGTCCCCGCCGAAGGTCGTCACGGTCAGCGGATTGGCGGCACGCTCGCGTTCGAGCAGGGTCGCGAGCTCGCCGAACCCGCCCTGCCCGTCATCCGGCGAGATCTCGTAGATGTCGTTGGTGTGCAGGAATGTGATCGTGACCGGTTCCGCCATGGCCGCGGTGGCGAGAAACGGCAGGCAGAAAACGGAAGTCGCAAGAACGTGACGGCGTCGCACCTGGCATCTCCATGTTCATCGTCCCCGCTCACAGATCTAGCAATCGACGGACCCCTCGGCTATCAGCTTTCGCATGCTCGAAACCTATCTGCTCGCGCTCACCGCATTCACGGTCACCATCGATCCGCTCGGCATGGTGCCCATATTTCTCGCCCTGACAGCCGCGCTCGACCAGCGCGGCCGCATGCGCGCGGCCATTCGCGGAACCCTCATCGGAGCGACCGTGCTGCTCGTCTTCGCCTTCTTCGGCGACAGGGTCCTGCTCGTTCTCGGCATCTCCATGCCGGCCTTCCGTATCGCCGGCGGATTGATGCTGCTGGCGATCGGTTTCGAGATGGTCTTCGAAAAGCGCAGCGAACGGCGCAATCACACGGCCGAATCGATCCGCGACGAACGGTTGCAGGGCGAAAGCCACAATGACGATGTCGCCATCTTTCCGCTCGCCGTTCCGCTCGTGGCGGGGCCCGGCGCCATCGCCGCCGTCATCCTGCAGATGAGCGCACATGGCGGCGACACCGCGACGCAGGCCGTCATCATCGCAGCCCTCGCGAGCGTGCTCGTGACCCTCCTGCTCATGCTCCTGCTCGCGGCACGCATGGCGCATCTCCTCGGCCGCACATTCGTCACCATCCTCTCGCGCCTGCTCGGCCTTCTCCTTGCCGCACTCGCCATGCAGTTCATCATCGACGGCGCAAAGCAGGCATTCGGCCTTTCCTGAACGGCCATCCCCGGGCGGACGGGACGCAGGGGCCGCTAACCGAATCTTAATCCTGAATGCATATCTTCAACACGCTGTTAAAGGACGGCCTCTTTTCAAGCTGCATCGGGATGCCCCATGGCCACGCAAATCGCGAGCACCGTTTGCGCGAAACCACCGATCCCGGGGTGCTCCTCCTGTCGCTTGTCAGCAGGCGCATGAACTGGTGGAAGAACTTCCCCGTCTGCCTCGGCCTTTCCGGACACTGAACCACAAGACCGCGCGATGACGCCCCCGGCCGCCACCGTCATGAACGCGATCGAAGAGAATGTTCCATCTTCCCCGGGCAGGTGGAGCGCTTCCTCGCCTGCCGTCGCATTCCTGATCGCCCTTTCCTGCAATGCGATCCTCCTGTTCGCCATCTTCGATCATTTCTGGTGGGCACCGGATGACGGCTACTATGCACATATCGCCCGAAGGCTGCTGAATGGCGAAGTCCTCTTCCGGGATATCGAGGACTTCCATCTGGGTCTTGTGCATCTGGTCAATGCCCTGTCGATGCTGTTGTTCGGCGAGACGCTGCTCTCCATGCGATATCCGCTGGTGGTTGTCGCCCTCGCCCAGTCGATGATCGTCCATGCGCTGATCGCCGGACGCTCCCTGCCGCTTGCCATTGTCGCATCGCTGGCGGTCTCGGCTGTCGGACTGCCACAATTCCAGAATCCCTCAGCCAACTGGTATGTGCTGTTCATCGCTTTCGTCGCGGCGCTGTTGCTGCAGACCCGCAACCATCGCAAGACATCGGTGCTGTTCACGCTCGGCCTGCTCGTCGGCATCGCTTTCCTGTTTCGCCACCTGACTGCCGCATTCCTCGGCATGGCGGTACTGGTGACGCTTCTTGCGCGTGCCGATCCGCATGCGTCCGAAGACGGCGCCACCGGCGGGCAATGGCTCGCCCGCAGCACCATTCTGGCGCTGGCAGGCATACTTCTGGCCTATGGCCTGCCGAGGCTCGATCCCTTCACCGGGCCGGCGTTTCTGGCGGGCCCGATGGCGGTGCTGATCTGCGTGTTCCGCGGACCGCTGACCGGCAATCGCGCGACCGCACGGATCCTGATCGTCACATCCGCAGGCCTTGCCACCGCATTCCTCCCGCTACTCGTCTATCTCGCCATGAATGCGGCGCTCGACGACTGTTTTCGCGTGCTTCTCGGCATGTCACGCGCATTGCTGGCCATGCCCTTTCTCGACAATCCGCGCTATTACCATGTGGTCCTGTACGGGCTCATCCAGTTCCTGCGCTCGCCCTCACTTCCCGTATTTCTCAATGCCGGTTACTGGCTCAGCCTTCTCCTGCTTCCCGGCATCATCGCCTTCGCGCTCGTTCGCCGTGGCTGGAGATCCACTGCCGCGATGCTCGCAACGCCGATCGCCACCGTTGCCCTTTTTGTCGGCGTGGCAGCGCTGCATTACCAGATCCCGATCTATCTTTCCTTTGTCGCCCCCCTGCTGGTCGCCGGCACCGCGATGCTCGCCTCGGGCCGGAGCGTCATCGCGCACAGCATCACCGGAAGCTGGCTCGTCCTGCTGGCATTCACCGGTTTTCATTGGCAATCCTCATTGCCGATACCTTCGCGGGCGCTTTCTGTTCTCTTTTCGGCAAGTGAGTGGCCCACCGATGAGGTCCGGCTCGACGGACGCGCCCGGATCGTCATCGATCGAAAGGAGGCGGAAACCCATACGCGCCTGCTTGATCTGATCGGGCGAAATTCCGCTCCCGGAGACGCGATCCTGAGCATGCCGGCCATT
Source organism: Geminicoccaceae bacterium (assembly GCA_020446285.1). Taxonomy (GTDB): domain Bacteria; phylum Pseudomonadota; class Alphaproteobacteria; order Geminicoccales; family Geminicoccaceae; genus JAGREO01. The sequence goes on along the minus strand of JAGREZ010000120.1, from coordinate 2,803 downwards.
CCCGAATTCTATTTTCTCGCCGATCGTCGCAATCCGCTTCCCTTCGCCAATGTCGGCCTCGGGACATTCCGGCGTCTGGCGGAAGTCACACAAAGGCTGGAATCCGATCCGCCCGCGCTGGTGATCAACCGGCGGGTCGACAAGTATCACAACAGCGATACCGCCCTGCTGCTGGAGTGGATCAGGGCTCGCTACAGGCTGCTTCAATCGGTTGGCGAGTTTGATGTATATGTTGCAGGCGGCGCTCCGGTCGGTCGAGCACCTCCCGAACGAGATAAAGCGGACGGGCTTTGACCTCATTGTAGATCTGCGCGAGATACTGGCCGATGATGCCAAGCCCGAGCATCAGGATACCGCCGATGAAGGCAAGCGCCAGAATCATGGTGGTGAAACCCTCGACCGCGGATCCACCTGCCCATACCCAGAGTGTCTGGAGCCCCAGAAACAGGGCGAAGACCGAAGTGCCGATCCCGCAGAGCGAGATGATGTGCAAGGGCAGGGTCGAAAACGAGACAATGCTGGTAAGGGCGAGCAGCAGTCTCGAAAATCCGTTCCATTTGCTCGCCCCCGCGAGGCGCGGCGCGACATCGAAATGCAGGTCGACCTGTCGAAAGCCCAGCCATGTAACGAGCCCGCGAAAGAAAGGCTGACGCTCGGGTAGCCGGCAATAGGCGTCGATGACCGCACGGTCGAGCAGCTTGAGATCCGCGCCATTGTCGATGGCGAGCCCGGAAAGCCGCGAGAACAGGCGATAGAAGCCGCGTGTCAGAACGGTATCGATTCCGCTTTCCCGCCGCCGGTCGACTTTCACGCCGTTGACGACATCGACATCATCGGTGCGCCACAGCCGCAGCATTTCCGCAATCAGCTCCGGCGGATGCTGGAGATCGGCATCGAGGACGATGGCGGCATCGCCCGAAGCCGCCTCGAGGCCGGCGCGTATGGCCGCCTCCTTGCCGAAATTGCGCGAGAACCGGATGGCCCGAAGCGAACGCATGCTGTGTGCAAGCCGTTGAAGCTCCCGCCAGGTCGCATCGCGGGATCCGTCATCGACGACCAGAATCTCATAGCCGATGTCACAGGTTTCGAGCACGGCCCGGATCGCCCGAACGGCCTGAACGATCCCTGCTTCCTCATTGAATGCCGGCAGGACGACGCTGAGCATGGTTCGCCCACTGCTCTTCACACACTCGTTCCGGTCAGGGCCGACGGGATGCGCTCTCCCGCTTCCGCCGGCCGCAGGGGAAATGCTGGCATGACAGATCCATCAGGATTTTTCTACTATTGGTAGAATATCCATTTCGCAAAATATCGCAATTCCTTTGTAAAGCCATGCGCAGGCCGCTGCGGCCCGGTGCATGAAAAAGCCGCCCGGGGGTGCCGGGCGGCTTGTTCGTGTGGGCGGGATCAGGGGGTGGACGATCCGCCGTTTTCCGTCCGGTTTACTGGCCACCGCCGAGGCTGTGGACATAGACCGTGAGCATCTTGATCTCGTCATCGCTCAGGCGACCCTGCCAGGCAGGCATCACGCCCTGCCGGGGTCTGGTGACCTGGGCGATTACCGCATCCCTGCCCTCGCCATAGAGCCAGATGGCATCGTTGAGCGCCGGCGCGCCCATGGTCGGATCGCCGCCGCCATCCTCGGCATGGCAGGCCGCGCAGTTCTCGGCGAAGAGCGTAGCACCCTCGGCATTGTCGGGGGTATCGGAGGTAAATGACAGCACATGGTCGGCCACCGCCTCGATCTGGCCGGCATCGAACATGTCCCCATAAGCCGGCATGTCGGCATAGCGGGCGTCGTCGTCGTCGGCATTGCGGATGCCATGACGAACCGTATATTCGATATCGTCGACCGTGCCGCCCCAGATCCAGGCATCGTCCGCCAGTGTCGGATAGTTGAGCTGGCCGGCGCCGCCGAGGCCGTGGCAGGGCGCGCAGTTTTCCTTGAACGCGACCTCGCCGCCGGCGACCGCGAAGGTCAGAAGCTCCGGATCGGCGATGATCGCTGCCGGGTCCTGTTCGGCGATACGGCTGCGCCAGGCACCCTGGGCCTCCCTCGCCTCGGCCAACCGGTCGCGCACATCCTGCCGCTGGTCGTAACCGAGCACACCGCCAAGATAGGTCGAACTGGTCGGCCAGGACGGATAGAGCACCCACCACAGCACCGCAAAGGCTATGCAGACATAGAAGGTGTAGAGCCACCAGGCCGGAAGCGGATTGTTCAGCTCCTTGATGCCGTCCCACTCGTGCCCCGTGGTCTCGACGCCGGTGACATGGTCTCTTTCCTTAGCCGACATGGCCATTCTCCTCGTCGCGCAGCGGGATGTTCGCGTGTTCGTTCATCTCTTTCTGCCGGGACGGCCAGAGAGCCCACGCGACGATTCCAACAAACAGAACAAACAGCCAGACCTCCCAGAGGGCCTGAACCATGGGCCGGATTTCCTCATACATCATGCCGGAT
>JAGREZ010000120.1:0-216 GCA_020446285.1 Geminicoccaceae bacterium | reverse complement strand
GCTGGCCGTCGAAATCGCCGACAGCAGCGTTCGGATAGCGCTCGAGCACCGCGTCATGATCACCCTCCGGATCGGCCTGCGCGCGCAGGTCCGCCGATGCGGCCTCGATCATGCCATCCTCATAGGGCACGCCGAGTGCGCGCAGCGCCTCGAGATGTTCGTCCGCATCATCCATGGACAGATCGGTGCGACTGAGGAACGGATAGCCCGGCATGA
>JAGREZ010000607.1:1199-1627 GCA_020446285.1 Geminicoccaceae bacterium | reverse complement strand
CATGTAGAAATTCGATGGCTGGTCGCCGAGCATGAACAGCTCCTGCGACGGCAGACCGATATTGCAGACCGTGAGCTGGCCCTTGATGACCGGAAGGATCGATTTGATGACTTCACTGCGGATCATGCGGCCGAACTCCAGAAACGCGCATCGGTGAGAATGGCGACAGGCTTTTTCGACATCTGCGCATGCTTGAGCATGCCGTCGATCTGGTTGACTTGCGTGGCATCACTGAGATGGTAGCTCGGGATCTTCAGTTCATCGAGCAGAGCCTTGGTATGCAGGGCCATTTCCACCTGACAGGCGATACGCTCGCCGATCTCGCCTCGATAGCTGATGAGCATCGGCAACGGGATCTGGTAGAACTGGATCAATGTGGCGAGCGTGTTGACGGTAACACCGAGTGCCGTGTTCTGCATGATGATGCA
>JAGREZ010000607.1:0-1099 GCA_020446285.1 Geminicoccaceae bacterium | reverse complement strand
ATCACCCCGCCGAGTTGCTTGCAAGGCACGCTGGTAACGAAGCCGATCTCGTTCGCGGCCATCGTCTCGACGATGCGGGCATTGATGTCCACCGGACGTATCTCCCCTCCACTCCTGTCGCACACCGCAGGCCATGGTTTGCGGACGTCCCTTCCCGTCATGCCCATACCTGACGAGGATGAGGTAGAGGATCGCCGCAGACAGGGCAAGGCGGGTGCATTGCGCAGGATGGAAAAGCCGCCGGACCGGCCGGGAAGCGGTTACCCCGCAAGCTTCGCCCGGCAGCCGGGCCAGACCGAAAGGAAGCTCGCCAGATTGTCGCCCAGTTCGGGGCAGAGATAACCGCCCTCCTGGACGATGACGGTGGCAAGCCCGAGATCGGACAGCGCTGCGGCAATGCGTGCGAATCCGGAGGTGGTCACCGCAAGACCGCCGAACGGGTCTCCTTCGAATGCGTCGAGGCCAAGGGCGATGACGAGCGTGTCGGCGGCAAAGTCGCGTACACGCTCGATGCCACGCGCAAGTTCACCAAGAAAGATATCGTCGCCGGAGCCCGCAGGTATGGGAAGATTGAGGTTCGCACCAAGACCGGCACCCTCGCCACGTTCCTGCGGATGCCCCCAGAAGAAGGGATAGTAGCGTTCGGGATGCGCGTGAATCGACACGGTGAGAATTTCACCACAATTGTAAAAGATCCCTTGGGTGCCGTTCCCATGGTGAAGATCGACATCGACGATGGCCACGCGCCGACCGCGATCGGAGAGGTAGCGTGCGGCGATGGCGCTGTTGTTGAGAAAGCAGAAGCCGCCCGCGAGATCGGCGAAGGCGTGATGTCCGGGCGGGCGACTGAGCGCATAGGCCGCCCTCTCCCCGCCAAGCACGACATCACATGCGGACAAGGCACTCTGCGCGCTCCAATAGGCGGAAAGCCAGGTGTCCGCCGATATCGGACATGCCGTATCGGCCATGTGATATCCGGCCTGCCCCACGGCCGAACGGGGATAGCTGATACCGCGTCCGTTCGGATGAATGTTGGGAATGACCTCGGCGGAACCGCCTTCGATCCGCTGCCACCGCTCGAAGATCGTTCGCAGAAAGG
>JAGREZ010000119.1 GCA_020446285.1 Geminicoccaceae bacterium | reverse complement strand
CCCCGGTCAAGGCAGAACTGGCCCAGCCAGAAGAGCGGTTCGGCGCGGTGCGGGCTGTGATCGTGCGCGTCCAGCAGGGCATCGCGTACTTGCGGCCAGGCGTCATTGCGAGTCCTGCGAAGGAAACCGATGTGAAGCTTCGATTCGAAGATTTCCTCGTCCCAACCGCCCATGGCCACGCGTTTTTCATAAGCGACGATCGCCCTGTCCGTCTCGCCGCAATCGCGATAGCTCTGCGCCAGGTAGAACATGTAGCGGGCATTGTCCGGCTCATCGATCAGACCCTGCTCGAGCACCAGTGCATCGCGTCGATACTTGTTCGGGTCCTTCGATCGCGCGCCTTCGCCCACCGAGACGATCCAGGCGTTTTCGATGAACTGGCGCGTGCGGGCATCGGGCGATTCGAGATATTCATGGAGCACGCCTTTCCAGCTCCAGCCGCAGGCGGAACGCACGAAGCGCGGGTAGCGGAAGGAGAACGGCCCGTTGCGTATCGCGATCTCGCAGATATCCGCCCCGAGCGGGGGCAGGACGGGCTCCCCTTCAAAGTGCAACGTCTCATCGGCATCGATGATGAAGAGATAGTCGGCATGGTCGCTGGCGAGGTCGAGCGCCTCACTTCGATTGTGACCGAAATTTACCCAGGGCCGCTGATGCAGTTCACCCGGAATGCCTGCCAGGAACGCGCGTATCCGTTCCTGTGTCCCGTCGGTCGATCCGGTATCGACGATGACCCAGCGGTCGATCATGCCGATCACGGAAGCGAGGCAGCGTTCGATCACATGTGCCTCGTTCCTGACGATCATGTTGAGGCAGATGGTCGGTCGTCCCTTTGCCTCCCGCACAAGCCGGTCACCGGAGGGAAGCGGATGCGCTGTGCGGTTCTCGCATCGGTCTCTCTCATCCCGGCTGGCGGCGCTGGTCGCGAAAGCTGCCATTTGCGCATGCCGGGTTTGCATGAAGGATGTCGGCAGCAGGGATTGGGGAAAGCTCGCTCTTCGGTCCTGCCGCGGATGGCCGACCTGCGGATGGTCGACCTGTGGATGGTCGACCTGTGGATGGTCGACCTGTGGATGGTCGACCTGTGGATGGCCGACCTGCGGATGGTCGACCTGTGGATGACCGACCTGCGGATGGCCGATATAGTGAAGGTATCGACATTCGGCATCGTCGAGCAGGAGACAATGCTGATCGCTCGCGAGTTCCTTGAGAAAGTTGCCGATCACGGGATCGGCATGGCGTGAGCGAAACTCCCGCCATGCCGCAAGATCCAGCACCAGTCCCGCAAGATCGCCGACAATGGCTCCGGCCATTCGTTTGCGGAGGCCGTCACCGGGTTCGGCGAACTGCATCCTGTCACCGTTCCAGTCTATGTGCGGACCTTCGTTCATCCGCTGGTCCCAATGGCCGAAACGTCGATGGCGCGCATGGAAGGTGAAGAAGGAGACGAGCCTCGCGGCGGGCTGGCCGCTCCGGTCCAGTTCGTCCCCGATCCAGGCGAGATAGTCGCTGCCATACCCGTCGCCATCGTGAAAGAACGCCACCCGCTCACCTTCGGCGGCATCGAGGAGCGTTTCCAGCACCGGCGCTTCGCCGCCGTCACCGGCCGTATGGCGGCGCAGCGGGACGGCGCAATTGTCGATACCGTCGGGAACGCTCCTTCCCGTCGGGTCGAGAAGGAGCCACTCCCGCGGTCGCAGCGACTGTCCGCCGATCATGGCGGCAAGACCGGCAAGACGATGGCCGAAATGTCCGGCACGGGTGACGATCGATACCGGCATCAGCTCCGGCCCGGCCGATCAGCGGGAAATGTCGGGACGATCATCGTCATGCGACCTTCATCACCTCGTCCTGCAGTCCCGTCACGCCGGTGTTCCGTTCGATGATGTCGGCAAGCGTGGTGCGCTTCAGTTCGCGCAGGGCGGCTCCGGAGTAGAGATTCTCGTACCAGAAACGATCACCGCCACGGGTTCTCTCGAACTGGTCGATCACGATGGCGCGAAAGGTATCGCCGATGAGGCCGCCCTGGACCGGTTTCTCGCTCAGTCCGCCCACCCACAAATCGACATCGTCGACGGACTGGTAGACGCTGGCAAGCTTGGCGCCCGTGCCATCGCGGAGTGAAGGATCGTCGAAGCTCTCGATCCGGGCCAGCCCGAGCGCCTCGCGCGCCTCGTTCCAGGTCGGAATGCCGTGATCGCGACCCCGCTGGATATTGAGTGCCGCGAGATCCAGCCCGCCCGCGCCCGGCGCGCCGAAGAGCATGTTGCGCAGGGGATCCACGATCTGTTCGTCCAGTTCCTGCGCTTCGCCGGCGGCGAGGCCGCGCAGATAGGGATCAATGCCGTCATTGGCAATGTGCGTGGGGTTGAAGAAGCCATTGGCGATGGAAAGCGCGCCACCCGCGAGTGTTTCACCATTTGCATCGAGCCGTGCGATCGTCGGCGAGACCAGGCTGTGGCCGAAGCGGAAGGCAGCCGAGGCGAAGCTCGACGAAATGCCGGGATCGATGTCCGGATCGTACCCCGAATAGTCGGAAATGGCGTCCGGACCGAGGAGAATCGGCAGAAACTCCTGATAGGTGATGGTCTGGATCTCGGCGATGACCTTCTCGCGTGCTGCCTGGTACAGCTGCTCGTCGCCCCATTGCGGATTGTTTGCCGCGAGCTCGTCCGCGATCCGGTTGTGCTCGCGCATGAAGACCGTGTGCATCGCGGTGAGGCCGGGCTGTTCGCCGGCGCGCTCGTCGCCGGCGGCGAACTGGCCATGGGCCATCGGCAGCAGATTGCCGTCTCCGGTCACAAGGCGTCCGCCCTCGAACGCGCGCAAAGCGGCGGCTTCCGTATCGCTGGAGCCGTAGACCATGGACCCGTCGAGAAAGGCCGTGATCGAATTGACCTGTTGCCGCCCGCTGTTGCTGTCGAGGCCGTAGTCACTGCGCTGGAACGGCAGCCACTGGTCACCGCCCTGCGTGGAATTGTACATGAGGTCGCCGGCCGGGATGGCGATATTCATGGCCTCGCCGTTGGCATGGTTGAGCGTCAGATCGTGGTCGATGAACTGGCCCCATTGCCAGAACATGTCGCTCGCGCCGGCCGAATTGCCGGAAGGCCGTTCCTGGCTGACCACAGCATTGCTGACCTCGCGGGCTCCGGGCTGCCCGGCATTGCCCGGACCTCCGCTGGTACCGGGAAGGATGCGTGTCGACAGGCTTCCTGCGGAACCGAGCTCGGCGGAGACGGGATTGTTGCCGCTGCCATCGATGGAACGGGCATGGCTGCCGTCGAACGGCTCGCCCTCGAGTTCGAGGATGATCTTGTCGATGACCGAAAGAAGTCCCTCGAGCACGCGAACGAGCTCATCCCGGACCGATCCATCGAGCTGACCCGACAGGTGGCGGCCAAGAAGCTCGGCGAGACCATCCGCGCTGCCCTGCCCGCAGGATGGAGCAGAATTCCGGTTCTCACCGGTCCAGCCGGATCCGGCCCGGCTGCCGGTACGGCCCGTGGTACAGGGCGGTACGGGGCTGCTTCCATTGCCAAACTCGCAGCTATGCAACATCGGACGTTTCTCCATGACGTCGTTTCGGCCGAGGCCGGCAGATTGAACGGTCACCCGCTGCCCTTGTTCCCCGGTTTTCGTTGTGATGATACGGGAATGCGCCTGCATGTGTCGTGGCGATACGGTGCAGTTTTATTATTGTGTGTATCAAGATATGACCATGAATATTGACAAAACATTTGAGAATACACTTTTCACGCGATCACTATTTTCAATCTACACTGTATCCATCCTGCAGATGAACGATTTCCGTTCTGTGTCATTCTTTCAGGTGAACATCCTGTCTATCGGGACATTCCAAGATTGGACAATGCCGTTACGGCTGCGATCGCCTGCGCGACCTCATCGAACAGTTCCCGCGGCACGGCCTGACCGATTTCGCCCTGTTCGCCGAGCTTGCGCGCAAGGGCAGGGCGCTCGACCCTCTGGATTCCCCGCTCGGCGGTCTGATCGATGAAACGTTCGGCGCCGGCACCGAAGGCGATCGTGACGATCGCGGGCGGTGCCTGTTCGCTCGGCACATAACGAAGGCCGATGGCAAGATCGAGCCCGTCATTGATGACGACCGTGGTCTGGCCGATCCCCTCATCCGGAAGTGCCGAGACGAGATCCCGGGCGAGCGATCGCCGATGGCTCTTGATGAGCGGATCGCCTTCCTGATCCTTGTGCTGGCGTTTCAGCTCCGTCTTGGACATCCGCATTTCGCGATGGAAGAGCCAGATCTGCAGCATGTGGTCGAAGAACGCGAAGAGCAGAAAGAGAAGGGAGATGGTTCCGAGCATCATCAGGAAGATCCAGCGCGCGACCTCGAACATGCAGTCGGAACCGCAGCCGGGCGCCACGAGAAGATCGGCCAGCCAGGCACGCAGGACCAGCCAGGCGATGACGCAGATGGCTGCGATCTTGATCGTCGATTTCAGTGCCTCGATGAGATTCTTGAGTGAGAAGAGGCGCTGAAGCCCCTTCGCCGGATTGACCTTGTCGAATTTCGGCAGGAGCGGATCGACCGCGAAGAGCAGACCCTTGTTGGCGACAGCACTCGTGATCGTCACGACCAGCACGATGAGAACGAGAACCGGTGCAACCACCAGCGTCCCCACATCGAGCGTTTCCTCGAGCGCTTCACCGATCACCTCGTCGAAGGGATGTTCCGACAGACGCCCCATGCTTATGAAGAGCCCGCCCAACCGCTCGGAAATGGCGCTTGCGGAAAACCACAGATAGGCGGCGATGGTCACGGTAAGCATGACCGTGACGACATCCTTGCTCTGCGCGATCTGTCCCTTCTTGCGGGCGTCCTCGAGCTTGCGCTTTGTCGGCGGCTCCGTCTTTTCCTCGCTGTCCTCGCTCATGGTCCACGGGTTCCGCCGGCATCGAGAAAAAGGTGCATCTGCGGGACGATATTCGCGATCACCTCGACCAGATTGCCCGCCTGATCGCCGAGCAAGCCCATATAGAGCGGCATGATGATGAACAGCACGAGGCTCTTGACCGCGAGCGCGAGCACGAAGACGTTGAGCGTCGGCGCGAAGCGCGTCGTGATCGCGAGTGCGATCTCGGTCGCGACCATGGCGATCAGCAGCGGTGCCGCGATCAGGATCGCTGCCTGCATCAGCCGGTCGAGAAAGGCGAAGATCTCGCCGAGCGATCCGGTGGACAGTGTCGGCAATGCCGCAAGCGGTGGCCAGATCGAGAGGCTCTGCATCACGCCGTCGATCACCGCGAGAAATGCGCCCGAGACCATCATGTAGGTAATGAGGATCATCGACAGGAAACCTCCGGTGAGTGTGGCCTCGTTGCCCGGATCGGTGGCCTCGGTCGCCATCATCGCACCGCGCTGCATGTCGAGAACACCACCGGCCATCTGCATGGCGAAGATGGGAAAGGAGACGACAAGGCCGATCACGATACCGATCAGCGCTTCCTTGAGCAGCAGCGCCAGAAGAACGAGCGCGCCCGGCAGGCCGCTTGTCTGGATATCGGCGAGGACCATCGGGATGACGGGAAGGCTGAGCGAGAGGACGATGCCGTTGCGGACGAAGCCCTGCAGCCCGGTTCGTCCCATGATCGGCAGGATTGCGAAGAGCGCCGCCATGCGTGCACCGGCAAGCCCGATGGACCAGAGCAGTTCGGGCGGATCGATACCGCCGAGCAGGCCGTTCGGGATCTCCTGCATGTTGCCTAACGTGTGAGCATCGGAAACTCGGTGAACACCTGAAGCCCGAAGCCGTAGAGCTGACTGCCGAGCCAGCCCGCCGAAATCACCAGCGTCAGGATGACGCCGATGAGCTTGAGCGCGAAGGACAGGGTCTGGTCCTGAATCTGTGTGAGAGCCTGCAATACGCCCACGACCAGGCCGATGATCGTCGCGGCACCGAGCGGAGGCAGCGAAAGCACCATGACGAGATAGAGGGTCACGGTCGCATGGTAGAGGATGGAACTCTCGTTCATGCGGGCTCCTTCATCCGCTGTAGGTCAGCACGAGACCGTGCATCAGTTTCGACCAGCCATCGAGCGAGACGAACAGCAACAGCTTTATGGGCAGGGAAATCATCATCGGCGAGACCATCATCATGCCGAGAGCCAGCAACACGTTGGAGACTACGAGGTCGATGGCGATGAATGGCAGATAGATGAGAAAGCCGATCTCGAAGGCGCGCGTGAGTTCACTGACGACGAAGGCCGGAACGAGGATCAGTATATCCTGCTCGTCCGCCTCAGCCTGCATTTCCGGTGGCCAGAGCTGTTCCGTCGCCTGAATGAAGAACGTCGTTTCCTCGGGTTCCGCGAAACGTGTGAGGAAACCCTTGACCGGGACCGCCGCCCGCGCCGCAGCATCCTTCCAGCCGGCGGCTGTTTCGATGGAGACATCCTGTGATCCGAGAATGTCGGCAATTTCGTAGAATACCGGTGCCAGCACGAAAGCCGTGAAAACGACCGCGATGCCGTAGAGCAGGAGATTGGGCGGCGTTTGCTGAAGGCCGAGCGCATTGCGCAGGAGGAAGAGCACCACCACCACTTTCACGAACGCCGTCATCATCACGACCGCGAACGGCACGAGACCGACGAGCAGCAGGACGACGACGAGCGTGAACGGATCGGGCAGATTCATCATGACCGGAGACCAGATTCCCTGTCGTCATCCGGGGATCCGTCCACGGCCGGTCCGTTGAGCGTGACGATCCGCACACCCAGCCTGTCCTGGACCACCACGAGCTCGCCGCGGCCGATCCGCTTGCCGTGAACGCGAATGTCCACGGCTTCGCTGAGCGGCCGGTCGAGTTCCAGCACATAGCCGGCTTCAAGCGACTGCAACTGTTTCAGCGGCATGCGCAGCCGCAGCAGTTCGAACACGAGATCCACAGGCACGTCGCCCCATGCCAGGTCATCGTCCCGATCCATATCGTCCGACATCAGATCCTCGATCATTGGTTGCCATGGGGAAGGAATTTGCGGAAACGCCAGCGCCGGCGACTGCGCCCTCAGCCGGTTGCCGTCGACACGCAGCGGAACGGCAAGCGCATTTTCGATCACACCGAGAAAGCACCCCTGTTCGGCAGGCGCCGCATCGGCGAAGACGATATCTCCCGGTGCGAGATCGAAGATGGCCGCATGCCCGAGGCTCGTGCGCATCGTTCTCAGCGCCATGGTCATCGGCAGTCCCGTCATGCGCCGGCGAATGACCGGCTGTCGGCGCCATATGCCATCGATCCTCTCGATGAGCTCCGGTGGTGCGAACAGCGCGAGAAACCAAGTCTGTTCGTCATTGATCCGCACCATGAAATCGCGGCGGACCCTGTGACCGCCAGCGGCATGGTCGTCCGACGGGCGGCCGATCGGCTCGAGCCCGATCGGCGCATGTTCGATCGGTTCACGTTCCGCCGATGCCGGGGCGGTGCCCGTCCGGACGGTCCCGAGATGTCGTTCGACATTGGGCAGGGCGTGTTCGAACAGCCGTTCCAGGACCATTCCCTCGATGGCGGGTGCAAGTCCGAGGAAGGGCAGGTCCGTTCGCGCATGTTCGAGCAGGCGGTGATGCAGCGGACGATCCATGACGATCCGGGCCGGAATTCCGCCGATCTCCAGATCGAATCCATGTCCCTCGCGCAGGCTCGTGCGTGCAACCGGCCGCAGGCGAAGACGCCCTTCGCCGATCCGCGTCTCGAAGGCCCTCCTGTTGCGATACAGGACACGTCTCAGTCGGGCCTCCCGCACGGTGATCCCGCGCGGCCTGAAGGGCTCCAGCCGCAACCCCTCCTCCGGGGGAAGGAGACGGTGCCCGGTCATCGCCATTGTCCGGGGAATTGCGGAGATGCGAAACCCGCCATCTCCTCGATCCGGTCCTCGGCAAGCCGTTCCCTGACACGGCGATCTGCCAGTCTTTCACGGTGGAAAAGCTGATCGATCCGTTCGAGATCGCGGCGGCTGCGCTGCCATGATCCTCGTGCGACCTCGAGCGCCTGCTCGGCGGCCGCGAGATGCTTGCGACGGGACTGGACGTGGTTTTGCAGCAGCTCGGTCTGTATCTGCATCGACTCGAGATCGAGACGGAACAGTTCCATTGTCAGCGACCGCACCCGCCTGCCGGTGACCTTGAGGCGAAAACGCTCCTCGCGCTCGCGGCAAAGACGACGATGTTCCGCAAGTTCGGCAATCGTCGCGTCGAGTTCGGCCTGTGCCTGCCGGGTCTGGTGGCGACAGGTGGCGAAGGCTGCATGTGCGGCCTGCTCGCGCCGGCGTCGCAGGTTCAGCAATGTTGCAAGAGGCATCTGTGCCATTCGCTAGCTATCTCCCGGGTCGTCGGGGGGACTGTCATCGGCGGCGGATGTGCCATCCTCTCCGGGCGGTGCCGCGAGTTCGAACAGACGGTCCAGCATCGTGTCGAACCCGCCCGTTTCGCCCAGAAACTCCTGGATTCCGTCGATCTTGGCGACGGCCTCGTCGAGCAATGGATCGCCGCCCGGACGGTATTCGCCGAGGCGGATCAGGATTTCGTTTTCCCGCCAGGCGGAAAGTAGCTGGCGGAGGAAACGCGCGGCGCCGTCATGATCTTCGCTGACGATGCGATTCATCACGCGGCTCGTGCTTTCCAGCACGTCGATGGAGGGGTACTGGCCCTGTGCCGCGAGTTTTCGCGAGAGCACGATATGACCGTCGAGGAGCGAGCGGACTTCCTCGGCTATGGGATCCGCGACCTCGTCATCCTCGACCAGCACGGTATAGAACGCGGTGATGGAGCCGCGCTCGCCACAACCGGCCCGCTCGAAGAGCTCCGGAAGGCTTGCGAAGACAGATGGCGGGAAGCCCTGACGTGCCGGCGGTTCTCCGCGTGCAAGACCGATTTCGCGAAGCGCGCGCGCATAGCGGGTCACACTGTCGAACAGCAGCAGAACCCGCTCGCCGCGGTCGCGGAAATGTTCGG
>JAGREZ010000606.1:1915-3047 GCA_020446285.1 Geminicoccaceae bacterium | reverse complement strand
TGTCCGTCTTCCGCTCGCCATTGCCGACCGAAGCCGTCGATTGCGGGCGTTCGATCCGGGGTGCTGCCGACTGGAAACCGCCCGAAGGGTGCGACCGGTCGAAAACACTGGTCGTGACGGCCATCGTCGACGATGCCATCAACCCGCTGCACCGCCATTTCCGCGACGATGCGGGGCGACACCGGGTCGACTTCGTCTGGCTTCAGGATGGCGAGCCTGCCGGACCTTCGCTGCCATTCGGCAGGGAGCTGCGGCGGGCGGATCTCGAGGATGCCGGCAATGGTGACGAGGAAGCCATCCTGCACAGGCTCGGGCTCGTCGATACCCGGCGCCATGACTTCAATCCGTTGCTGCAGCGCGCCAGTCACGGGACGGCGGTTGCCGACCTCGCCGCCGGATGTGTGGAAGATGGTGCCAATCACCGCATGATCCTTGTCTCGCTGCCACGGGCGATCACGCTCGATACCTCCGGGCAGAGCCTGCACCATTTCTTCAATGCAGCCCTCGAATACATACTCTCCCGCGTCCGTGACATGCAGAAAGGATGGAAGGCCATCGCCGGTCCGGACGCGACCGTGCCCGTCATCGTCAATCTGAGTTATGGCATGAACGGCGGATCGCATGACGGGAGCCACCCGATCGAGCGGACTGCGCGGCAGCTCATCCGTCATCACGAGGATGCCGGTGGCGGCAAGGTCGCGATCACGCTGCCGGCGGGCAACGCCAACCTGCAACGCATCCATTGCCGAAGCGCCCCCGGCGTCGCCAGCCTCGAACTTCCCTGGCGGCTGCAACCCTGCGACCGCACGTCGAGCTTTCTGGAAATCTGGTTTCCGGGCGAGGTCGACAGGGTCACGCTGCGGATGCGCACACCGGACGGAGAGGAACTGGCCGGCCCGGACGGCTCTGCCGCCATCGTCTTTCGTGACGGTGACGAATATCCCCTGATCGAGGACGAACCGGCGAAAGCGGGCAGCTGCGGTACGGTGGGCTGGCTGGCGTTCGATCAGCCGGAGCGGGGCGGCGGGAAGTGCCTGCACATCGCATTCGCACCGACCGAACTGCCTGACATGCCCGCCTCCCTGTCCGGACTGGCCATCCCCGGACCCGTGCCGGCGGGTCTCTGGCGGCT
>JAGREZ010000606.1:0-1742 GCA_020446285.1 Geminicoccaceae bacterium | reverse complement strand
TCACCTCCCTCCACTGTCAGCCGGGCCGGGACCCTGAACGGCATCATCACCGGTACCGGCGACGCCGCTCCGAAGACGGATCCGATCTTCGTCGCCGGCGCATGGATCGCGCGTGAAGGCTATCTCGACAGGCCGCATGTGCCGCAGGCGGTCGCCTATTCCTCGACCGCCGGAGCGAAGATGCGGCACCCGGATTTCGCCTGCGAAAGCGACACATCCCGCGCGCTGCCGGGAAAGATCGTCGCCGGAAGCCGTTCGGGATCCCTTGTCGCGCTCAACGGCACGAGCATGGCCGCACCCCAGCTTGCACGGCGCATCGCCAGAGCCCTTGCGGCCAATCCGGACCGAAGTCCCTACCGGCTCAGGGAAGATCTGATGACCGGGCTCACACCATTCGAAGACGATCCCGCGAGAGTGGGCAAGGGCTGTCTCGAAACCGACAGACACCCTCTGAAGATCGAACGCTAGCCGAAAATCCTTGTGTTTTTGCAGTCGCACTGAGGTTTTTCACAGCTGTTTCACATTCGCCTAACAGCCTACCGTATATTCTCCACAATCAAGACAAGAAACGCTCTCGGCAATGAGTGTCGCGGTCCACGGGTAGATATCGGACCTCCTTCTATTGCACTTCGCACCCTCCTGACAGGCATTGGCGGTCAGGAGGGTGTAGCTTGAAAAGAGAACTTGTTATTGCAGAAGCCCGTGGAAAGCGATTTTGGATCATGCTTTTCAAGGGGGAATATGCAGTGTCCATTCATCATCCTTCATCGTCAGCAAACCGTGCCGGCAACGATCCGTCTCGCGAACCTTCGCACCGGAACCCGAACGCCTTGGTCCTCGTGCTCGACGATTGTCCGTGGCGACGGCTGCAACTCGAAAGCTGGCTCGAGGAGAAGTGGATGGACGCGGCCTTCGAGATCGTCACGATCACCGACGAAAACCATATCGACCGTCTCGAACCCGGCCGGCGACCGGTCATGCTGTTCTGCCCGAAACCCTCCCGGCAGCAGGCCGAAAACTGGCTGGCCAGGGGCGTGGGCGGTATCGTGCCGTTCGACCTTGATCCTCCGCTGGCACAGAAGGCGGTGGATTATGTTCTCGCCGGCGGCCGTTTCATGCCCTTTGCGGCCGGCGAGGAAATGCCGGATGCGGCCCGGCCGGATCTCCGGTTCACGCCACGCGAGGAAGAAGTCGCGGGATTTCTCGTCGAGGGCCTGCCGAACAAGCTGATCGCGCATGAGCTGAAGATCAGCGAGGCGACGGTCAAGGTCTATGTCCGCTCGATCCTGCGCAAGCTCGGCTGCCACAATCGCACGCGCGCTGCCCGCATCCTCAGCCGCGACCGGGCCGCCTGACGAAACCGGCCATCACTCGAACGAACGCCCCGGCCGGATGGATCGGCCGGGGCGTTCCTGCATCGAGACCGCTAAAATGCCGTACGATGATTCTTGCAAGATACCCGACATTAATCCTATACCATGCGCATGACTCACGAACCCCGCCATATCGCGTATGTGCAGCGCGTCGTTCTCGACATCGCCTGGTGTGCGGTCGATGGCGGTTCGCTCGAGGATTGTGCGCGGCAAAGCGGGATCGAGGTGGAGGTTGCAAAGCGGCTGCTGGCGCATCCGATGATCATCCTGTTCATCTGTCTTGTCTCGGTGGTGTGCCCAAGGCGCAACCGGCCGTCATCGAAGACGCCGCATGCTTTCGAAGCAGGGTCCGCCCGTGGCTCGTCGACT
>JAGREZ010000118.1:2092-3059 GCA_020446285.1 Geminicoccaceae bacterium | reverse complement strand
CGGCAGTGACCCTTGACCTCGGGCGGCGTGTAGACACGGTTGGCGAGCGCGCGGCGCATCATGTCGAGACCGGCGTGATCGACCTTGGCGAGCTGGCCCTGCAACGCCATGCGCTGGGCGAGCCCGTGACGGATCGAACCGTCGATCAGCTCCGGCGTCGCCAGCCCCTCGTCGAGCAGCCGCACGATTTCCAGCGTCAGGGCCGATTGCAGCCGGTTGGCGACATAACCCTGAATGAGTCGGTCGAACAGCATCGGCCGCTTGCCCATGCCGACATGGAAATCGCGCATACGCTCCATCAGCGTGGGATCGGTCTCCGGTCCCGGCGCAAGGTCGACCAGATCGATGATGTAGGGCGGCGTGTACCAGTGCGTGACGAGGCTTCGTCGCTGGCGGGATTTCGGGATCAGCGGGAAGGGATCGAGATAGGAGGTATTGGAGGCGATGACCGCCGTATCATCGGCGAGCCCGTCGATTTCGGCGAAGAGCGCGCGCTTGGCCTCCGCATCCTCGATGATCGCCTCGATCACCAGATCCGCACCCGGTATGACGGTTTGCAGATCCGCCGAACGGTCGATCAGCGCACATGCGTCCCGCGCCGCCGTCTCCCCGATCTCTCCCGCCTCGACCAACGTTGCCGCTGCCGTCTCCACGAGCTGTACCGAACGCGCCAGCGTTCCTTTGTCATTGTCGTGCAGACGGACGCTGCAGCCGGCGAGCGCGTGAACGAGCGCCAGCCCGTGTCCCATCGTGCCCGCACCGATGATCGCTGTTTTCGCGAAGCCGCTCATGGGCGGTTCCGGCTGGTCATGAATTTCCTCCCCATCCGGTTCATTCCCCTGCGCACAGTGTGCGGTTCGGGCGGAAAATGTCGAGAAAGAAGAGACCATCGCGGGGTACTGAAATCTGTCGATAGAATAAGATTAATTTCCTTGACTTGACGGATCGGTCATGCGACATATGCGAG
>JAGREZ010000118.1:0-2060 GCA_020446285.1 Geminicoccaceae bacterium | reverse complement strand
AATTCTGCCAGCGCCTGCTTGTGCGCGTGGGGCGGTGGGGGTCGATGCGGATGCCGCATGTTCAGCCGCTGGTCGAGCTGTGTCGCAAGACCTGCCACGGGGACAGCAAGGAGCTTGTGGGGCTGCTTATGCCGCTGGCGCATGACTGGCTGGAGGAGATCCGCGAGCGGTTCCGCAGCGATGGCCATGATGGCGGGACGGGTGCGCTCTTGTGGCTCGAACGGGCACCAAAGGCTCAGGGCCCACCACCCGACGACTGAACCACCCATCCACCTGCCGGAATCCCACCCGCGACGGAGCATCCGTTCTGCGGGTCATGGGCATGATTATTCCACACTTCGAGATTGATGCCGTGTGGGTATTGGATGGTCACGTCGGCCGCAGCACCGGAACCGGCCTGTCGTACTGTGCTGCCGACCGCAGACAATTGCGCCTGGCCTTGGTCGTGCGGGCGATGGGTGCTGGAGTCGTCTTCGGCGGGGTGTCAGGCCGGGTCGGCCGTTTGCGATGAAAGTGCTACTGGCGGATTCGCTCGTTCCTGGGATCGTAGAGCGGTTTCAGACAGACTGTGGCGGGTACGCGTTCGGTGGCGACCTCGAGTTCGTATTCGCCGGAAAGCACATACGCCGCATCGACCCCGCCTTTTTCAGGATCGTTGCGCACATAGCCGAGGCCGATGCTGCGGCCGATGGTGTGGCCGAAGCCGCCCGAAGTGAGATAGCCGCAGCGTTCGCCATTGCGGTAGATGGTTTCGCGTCCGGCGAGAATGATGTCCGGATCGGTGGTGAAGGTGGCAAGGCGCTTTGCCACGCCCTTGTCACGTTGTTCGGTGATGGCGGCGCGGCCCTTGAAGTCGATGTTGGATTTCAGTTTGACCGCCCAGCCGAGACCGGCCTCGACGGGTGTATGGTCGGGGCCGATATCCGAACCCCAGGCGCGGTAGCCCTTTTCGAGCCGCAGCGTCTCGATCGCCCTGTAGCCGGCATCGACAAGGCCGGATGGGCCGCCGGCGGCAAAGAGCGCGTCGTAGACGGTGGTGGCGTATTCGACCGGCAGGTGCAGTTCATAGCCGAGTTCGCCCACATAGGTGATGCGCAGGGCGAGCACCGGGCAGCCGGCGATGCCGATGCGCTTTGCCGTGCCGAAGGGCAGGGCGGTATTCGAGACATCGGATCGTGTGACCCGTTCGAGAATGGCGCGCGCCTTCGGTCCCATGAGCGAGAGAACGGCGTTGGCGGAGGTTATGTCCACGAGCTGCGCGTTCATGCCGGATGGAATGTTGCGCGCGATCCAGTCGAAATCGTGGGTGGCGAAACCGGTGCCGGTGACGATGTAATATTCGTTTTCGCTGATACGCGCTGTCGTCAGGTCGCACTCGATGCCGCCTTTGTCGTTGAGCATCTGGGTGTAGACGAGCGAGCCCGGCGGGCCGCTGACGTCATTGGCGGCGATCCATGAAAGCGCGGCTTCGGCGTCCGGTCCTTTGAGTGTGAACCTGGCGAACGAGGTCTGGTCGAACAGGGCTGCGGCCTCGCGGCAGGCCCTGTGTTCGCGGCCCACCGATCCGTGCCAGTTGGGGCGGGCGAAGGTGTAGATGTCGCGGGCTTCCTCATCCGCCGGGGCGTACCAGTTGGGCCGTTCCCAGCCGAGCTTCTCGCCGAAGACGGCGCGCTTTGCCTTCAGCCGGTCATAGAGTGGCGATTTGCGGCAGGGGCGGCCGCTTTCATGCTCTTCGGAAGGCCAGGCCATGGTATAATGCTTGCCATAGGCTTCGAGCGTGCGCGTGCGGATCCAGTCGGTATCGAAATGCGGCCGGCCGAACCGGCGGATGTCGACGTTCCAGAGATCGATGGCGGGCTCGCCTTTCGCCGCCCATTCGGCAAGCGCCATGCCGGCGCCACCGCCCGCGGCGATACCGAACGCGTTGAAGCCGGCACCGACAAAGAAGTTCCGGAGCTCGGGTGCTTCGCCGAGGATGAAATTGCCGTCGGGTGTGAAGCTTTCCGGGCCGTTGACCAGTTGCCTGATGCCCGCAGTCTGCAGGGCCGGCACGCGCGGCA
>JAGREZ010000117.1:465-6034 GCA_020446285.1 Geminicoccaceae bacterium | reverse complement strand
CCGCCGGCGGATCCCGTACCAATGCGCCAGAAGGTCATGTCCTGGGCCTGGGCAACCGCCACGCCACCGAGGGCAACGGCAAGGGCGGCACCCGCGAATGTCCGGATCATGCTCATTTTCTGCGTCTCCTTCGAGCCATTCGAATTCTTCCCGATTCATCGGTAGCCAACTCGGAGCGCAAGGTAAACCCCGACGTCACGCGAAAAAATACAGAAATCCGCCTGTTCTTAACCCGTTACGGCGTCGATATCGCCGAGCGCCTCGCGGCGATGGAAGGCTTCGGCCCAGCTCGCCAACCGCCGGTCCTCGATGGCGGCACGCATCCCGCGCATGAGCGTCTGGTAGAAGGCAAGGTTGTTCCAGGTCAGCAGCATGGCAGCGAGGATCTCGTCGCATTTGAGCAGATGATGCAGATAGGCCCGCGAATAGTCCCGCGCCGCCGGGCAGTCGCTGGTCTCGTCCAGCGGTCTTGGATCGTCGGCATGGCGGGCATTGCGGAGATTGACCGTTCCCCGCGGTGTGAATGCCTGCCCGGTACGCCCCGAGCGGGTCGGCATCACGCAGTCGAACATGTCGATCCCGCGCATGACGGCACCCACGAGATCCGACGGCCTGCCGACCCCCATGAGATAGCGCGGCCGCTCCTCGGGAAGATGCGGAACGGTCGCCTCGATGGTCTCGAACATCTCCGCCTGCGGCTCACCCACGGCAAGACCGCCGAGCGCATAGCCGTCGAAGCCGATCCCGCAGAGGCCGCGCGCCGATTCCCCGCGCAAGACCGGGTCGGTCCCCCCCTGCACGATGCCGAAGAGGCCGTAGCCGTCGCGTCGGACGAAAGCCCGCTTCGAACGTTCGGCCCAGCGCAGGGACAATTCCATCGCCCGGCGCATCTCGGCCTCGCTCGCCGGCAACCTGATACACTCGTCGAGCTGCATGGTGATGTCGGCATCGAGCAGGTGCTGGATCCCGATGGAGCGCTCCGGCGTCAATTGGTGGCGACTGCCGTCGATATGACTCTGGAAGGTCACGCCCTCTTCGTCGAGCTTGCGCCTCGCTGCCAGCGACATCACCTGAAAGCCGCCGGAGTCGGTGAGGATCGGCTTCTCCCAGCGCATGAAGCGATGCAGGCCGCCAAGCTTGCCGATGCGCTCGGCGCCGGGACGCAGCATGAGATGATAGGTATTGCCGAGAATGATCTCGGCACCTGTCGAAACGACCATGTCGTTGGTCATGGCCTTGACCGTCGCAGCCGTGCCGACGGGCATGAAGGCCGGCGTCTCGATGGTACCGTGAGCCGTCGATACACGGCCGCGCCGCGCCATGCCGTCGCTTGCAAGACGTTGAAAGGAAAATGTCATCGCATCCGTTCCAGCAGTGATGCGTCTCCATAGGAGAAGAAACGGTATCCTGCACCAATCGCATGCGCATAGGCCGCCTTCATCCGGTCCGTTCCGGCAAAGGCGGAGACCAGCATCAGAAGGGTCGATCTGGGCAGATGAAAGTTGGTGAGCAGGCGATCGGCACTGCGGATCTCGTGCCCCGGCGTGATGAACAGTTCGGTCCGACCGCTGCAGGCCCGGATCCTGCCATCGACACAGGCGCTTTCCAGCGCGCGCAGGGCCGTCGTTCCGGCGGCTGTCACCCGCCTGCCCTCGTCGCGTGCGCGGTTGATGATCCCGGCCGCCGCCTCGTCGATCCCGAACCATTCGCCGTGCATGACATGATCGCGCGTATCCTCGACCTTGACCGGCAGGAAAGTGCCCATGCCGACATGCAGGGTGACGAACACCGTTGCCACCTCCCTCGCCTTCAGCGCCCGGAGAATGTCCTCCGTCAGGTGCAGCGATGCGGTTGGTGCTGCGACCGCACCGTCACGGCGCGCGAAAACTGTCTGATAGCTCGAGAAATCACGCGCGGCACCGCCCCTGTCCCGCCTGATATAGGGCGGCAGCGGCATGTGGCCGCCAGCCCGGATCGCCTCCGTGAGCGCCTCGCCGGCAAGGGACATGGCAAGTCTGACCCGCCCGTCGGCACTCTTTTCGAGCACTTGTGCGGTGAGCTCGTCCGAGAGGGTTACGCGATCACCATGGCGCAGCTTTTTTCCAGGCCGGGCGAATGCCCACCAGCATCCGTCTCCGTCGGGCTCGACCAGCGTGATCTCGACACCGGCCTCGCCGCGCCTCGCGAAAAAACGTGTCGGCAGGACGCGGGTGTCGTTGAGGACGAGAATCTCGCCGGGCTCGAACAGAGCCGGCAGATCGCTCACATGCAGGTCGCGCAATCCGTCGCCAACATGCAGCAGCCGCGCCGCCTCGCGCGGTTCGGCCGGTTCCTGGGCGATCAGACGGGCGGGCAGGTCGTAGTCGAAGAGATCAACGCGCATCTTCGCGGATCATCGCCGCCGCCTTTTCGCCGATCATGATCGCCGGAACGTTGGTATTGCCGGAGATCACCGAAGGCATGATCGAGGCATCCGCCACCCGAAGCCCCTCGATCCCGCGAACGCGAAGTCGCGCATCGACGACAGCGGAAGCATCCCCGTCCGGACCCATGCGGCACGTCGATGTCGGATGGAAGATGGTGCCGCCTGTCTTGCGGACATGATCGAGCAGGCCGGCATCGCTCGTGCATGCCTCGCCCGGCAATATTTCGGCCTCGCGCCAGGGGTCCATCGCCGGCTGGCCCATGACCCGGCGAATGAGCTTCATGCCGTCGACCATGGTCTGCCTGTCGGTCGCGGTGGAAAGATAGTTGGCGACGATCTTCGGCGCCTCGGCCGGATCGGCGGAGCGCAATGTCAGTTCGCCGCGGCTTTCCGGGCGAAGCTGGCAGACCGAGACGACATAGCCCGAGAAATCATGCAGCGGCTGACCGGGACGGTCGGCGCTGAACGGAATGACATGGAACTGCACATCGGGCGTCGCCAGCTCCTCCCGCGTCTTCCAGAAGAGAACGACGAAACCCGCACCCACGGTGAGCGGACCGCGGCGGGTGAAGAACCATTCGAGACCGGCCTTCACGCGATTGACGACAGAATTACCGACATCGTTGAGGGTTGCTGGCACCGGCGAGCGATAGACCGCACGCGCCTGAAAATGATCCTGCAGATTCTGGCCCACACCTGCGAGATCGAGAACCGGCTCGATACCGACATCCCTTAGATGGTCCGCCGGGCCGATGCCGCTCAGCATGAGCAGTTGCGGCGACTGGATCGCCCCCGCCGAGAGCACGATCTCGTGTTTCGCGCGGACCTCATGCTCGATGCCGTTGGCGCGATAGCGAATGCCGGCGGCACGGCCGTTCTCGATCAGAATGCGTTCGCTGAGCGCGCCCGTGACGATCACCAGATTGGGCCGCTTGCGCGCTTCCTTGAGATAAGCCACGGCCGCGCTGCGGCGGCGACCTCCGGTCATCGACAGCTGGAATTTCGCCACTCCGTCCTGCACGCGGCCGTTATAGTCGGGATTGGTCGGTATGCCGGCCTGGTTCGCCGCGTCGATGAAGGCGTCCATGATCGGCATGTCATGTTCGGGCTCGCCCACCCGAAGCGGCCCGCCGCGCCCGCGTATTCCGTCCTCACCACCCTCATAGGTCTCGAGCTTGCGAAAGAAGGGCAGCACATCGGCATAGGACCAGCCCTCATTGCCGAGCTGCCGCCAGTGATCGTAGTCCTCGGCCTGACCGCGCACATAGGCGAGCCCGTTGATGGACGAGGAGCCGCCGAGCACCCGCCCGCGCGGCCAGTCGATCTGTCGCCCGCCGAGTTCCGGCTCCGGCTCGGTGACAAAGTTGCGCGACGTGCGCGGATTGAACATCGTGCGGTAATAGCCGATGGGAACGTGGATCCAGGGATTGCGATCGGCCGGCCCTGCCTCCAGCAGCAATACGCGACTATGCGCATCCTCCGAAAGCCGGGCCGCCACGGCGCACCCGGCCGAGCCGGCGCCCACCACGATATAATCGAATCCATTCGCCACCCTGACCACTCCGATCGTTTCTCCCCGCACGATGTCTCGCACCATGGGCGAAAGGAAGCAAGCCGGACGGCTTCGCGCTCAGCATGTATGCCCGTGCCGTTCGACCACCCGATCGAGCTCGTCGGCGAGTTCCTCCCGGTCGCGACCGCCGAGGCACGCGATCACATGGTGCGCCTGCTGTACCATCGAGGCGACGGACCGGACATCGCCCGGTTTGAAGAAGGTGAGCGCATCGGCAAAGGCACCGATGGCACCCTGACGTTCGCCGAGATAGAGCCGGGCCTCGCCCATCGTCGCCTGCCGCCAGCCATCGGTGCGTCCATCGAGCCTGGCGTGAGACTCGGCGAGCCGCGCCAGCTCCGCGACCTTCGAATCGACCTCCTGACGGCGGATCGCGCGCAAGAAGGCGAGATTGATCGCCGCATAGTGAATGCGCGCGTGATCCGTATCGTTGCGCGCGATCTGCAGCGCCCGGCCATAGTGACGTTCCGCGGCCGCATGGTCGGCGGTTCTACCGCCCAGAAGCCAGGCGCGCTTGCACCGCCCGCCGAGCACCGCAAACTGTTCGGCGCAATCGGGGGTGATCCGCTCGAGGAGAGCGCGTGCCTCGTCCAGCCCGCGCATCTCCTCGAGCGCAAGAGCGAGCTCGACCAGTCGTTCGCCGCCGAGACGGTCGGCATGCGGCAGATCGCGCTCGATGATCCGCTCGAAGCGCTCGCGGGTGCAAAGCCAGTCGGCAGCGGTGCCGAAGGGACGGTCTTCATGGATGCCGAGAAGGAAGTTCTTCACGAACACGAGGGAATCGTGATGGTCGTCGGTTGGCCGCACGATATCGAGATGATTTCCCGAGACATGCAGCCGGAAGCGTTCGGCGAAGGGTTTGAGCGAACTCGCAGCCGGAACGAAATCGTCGCTGGCGCCGGCGATGGCGCGAAATGCGAAGGGCGGGTCGGCGAAGAGTCTGTCGCGGTCGGCACGGAGTTTGCGGATGAAGCTGCTGCTGTCGCCCATGTCCCGCGCCTGGCGCGTCCAGAATCCGAACGGGCCGGCCTTCGCCAGACCATCGCTCGGCGTGCCGAACAGGGCCAGATGGGACATGCGCCCGGCAAGTACGGGCCGGTCGAGAAGGGCGCGCTGGATGATGAGACCGCCCATGCTGTGGCCGAACAGGGCGATGCGCGGATAGTGCGCGAGGATTCCCCCGGCAAGCCTGCCGCCAAGCTGTGCGGAAAGGGCGGTGAGGTCCGGGTTGCGGGACCAGAAGGGTACGCCCGGACGAAGGCTCGTTTCGTAGCCGACAGACAGGATATTCCAATCACGAAGATCGTCGACCCGGGCGATGAGTTCCGCGAAGCAGCCCCACGTTTCCTCGACACGTCCGGTAAAACCGTGAACGAACGCCATCGCCGGCCGATCACCGCCGACATCGCGATGAACGAGGATTTCCTGGTTCATCCGACATATGTCCGCACGGATCCGGCATCACAGGGCCTGGAGCGGGCGATGGGAATCGAACCCACGACATTCAGCTTGGGAAGCTGACGTTCTACCTCTGAACTACGCCCGCCCGTGCCCGTCCTTGTAGCATGTTC
>JAGREZ010000117.1:0-383 GCA_020446285.1 Geminicoccaceae bacterium | reverse complement strand
GGTCTCGAAACACTGGTCATCGAATATCATCCTCAAGGTCAATGCTTGAGGATGATATAAGATTTTATTCTTAATATGCAAGCCCCGATTGTTGCCCCTGCCGGGCTCCTCTCTCAGCTTGCCTGACGAAGGGCCGTGCGCTCCTCGCGCAGGGCCTCGGCCATGAGAAAGGCCAGTTCGAGACTCTGCTGCGCATTGAGACGCGGATCGCAATAGGTGTGGTAGCGATCCGAGAGCCCGGCATCGGTGATGGCCTGCGCACCACCGGTGCATTCGGTGACATCCTGCCCGGTCATTTCCAGATGCACGCCGCCCGCATGGGTTCCCTCGGCCTTGTGGATGGCGAAGAAATTGCGCAACTCGGCGAGGATCCGGTCAAAGGG
>JAGREZ010000116.1:7725-10742 GCA_020446285.1 Geminicoccaceae bacterium | reverse complement strand
TCGCCGCGTCGGTGATGAACAGCGTCTCGGCATGACCCGGCACATCCATGACGAAGACATGACTGATACGGCGCTCGGTCCGGAGCCCCGTGGTCGATGAGGTAACCGCACCCATCAGTTCATCGGTGTGCAGACTGCCCTTCATCAACAGGCTGCCCTTGTCTTCCCGCACGAGTTCCACGGCGCGCGCCGCCGACGCGTGGCTGTGCGGCGTATCGACGATCTCGATATCACCGAGATCGATGTCATGCTCTTCGGCGGTCTCGCGAATCCGCTTCTCCGGACCGACGAGAAGGGGATGGATCAGGTTCTCGTCACCGGCCTCCATCGCACCTTTGAGGGAAGCCTTGTCGCAGGGATGGGCAACGATCGTGATCGGTGTCGGTACCTTGCGCGCCGCCTCGATCAGTTGCCCGTATCGTGCATGATCCGGGGAAGCGGCGCGGGCAGGGGCGGAAGGCGACCGGGAAACGTCGTTCATGTCATGCCTTCTCCGAACCATTGTCCGGGGTCGCGAGGGTTTCCCCATCCCCGGCGGACGTGCTGCCCTTCGCGCGAACCTGTCGCCTCCTTCGCCTCTCGCCGGTGGCAGCGGGCGGGGAGTCCGTCCCCTCATCGTCAGTGAACATCCGGGCTATTCGGGCAAGGCGCTCCTTGCCGTGTTCCTCAAGTCCCGCACCGGCCTCGACCACCTGTTCAATGGCTTCGAATGCCGCCTCGCGCTCGCCGGGATCGGACGAGAGCATTCCCGCAATGGCCGCCGTCGCGGCTTCCTCGTCGATCGAGAGCATGAAGAACTGCTCCCGGACAAGCTTGCGGAATCCCTCGATATCGAGATTGCTGGACCTTCGCTGCTGCAGCCACAGATGCCGCATGAACGAGAACGCCCGCTCGTCGACCTTGCGTTCGGCAAGAGCCACATAGAGCAACGACCGGATGAACGCCTCGAGCATCCCTCCCTCGGACATGCGTTCCTTCAGACTGGCGATCTCCGCATCGATGAGCCGCTGGTGCTGCGCGCTCTTGGCCGCCTTCCTCGGGCGTTCGCCAGAACCCTGATCCACACCGAGGCTTGATTGCAGGACGGGATTGCCGAAGATTGCAAAGAAGGTCTTCTCCGCCATGGTCTCGGTCGCCTGCCGCCAGGCCTCGAGGCCATCGACAATCGAGCCGGAAATCTGGCGCTCCATCTGGCTGAACAGATTGCCATCCTCGACCGGCTTGCGGTTCTCCCTGACCCTTTCGGCCGCCCGTTCGAGCATTCCGTGAAACATCCGGTGAACCGGCGTTGCCATGTACTGCATGCGCAGCGGATGCGTCTGGCGCAGCAACTCGGCCGCCTGCTCGCTCGCAAGCGAACGCACCCAGGGCTGGATGAAGGTGCGGTAGAAGGCGAGATTGGTCCGGGAGAGACGATCTGCCGCGTCAAAACAGCGATCGTCCTCGATCGTGTTCCCGCCAAGCGCGCGAAGATCATCGAAACTGCGCGCCTCGCAGCGCATGACCCAGTTTCCGGCGACCAGATCGGCATTCGCCGTTGTTTCATCCACCGGCTCGAAGATGGCTTCGTACAGGCCGGGCGGCAGGATGTTGATCATGTCGATATTGTGGACGAATTCGTCATGCTGCTTGCGCGCGACACCGGCGGAGACGAAAATGCCCAGATGACCGATGGATTCGTGAATTGTGTAGACGATCGTCTGCTGGTGCTTGCGAATGTCGTCGACATCCTCGTACAGGTCGAGAACCCAGTCGAGCGCCTGTTGCGGTGGCGTGATATTGTCGCCCTTCGAACAGAAGACGACCACCGGCGAACGGATGTTGCGCAGGTCGATCGCCCGGCCATCCGGCGTGCGCATCTCGCCTGACGAGAGCCGGTTGCCGACGAACAGATCGTCGACGATGGTCTGCATCTCCTCTCCGTTGAGCAGGATCTTCTCGCCCCACCACCGTTCGAAACCGAGATAGCGCGGCCCCTCGGTGTCGACCCTGGAATACAGGTTGTACTGCTTCGACCAGAGCGTGTTGGCAGGGTTCTGCGCCTCGAAATTCTTGACGAGCCAGGCACCGTCGAAGATCCCATTGCCCAGATCGCTCGTCAGCGCCGTAAGCCAGCTTCCGCCGAGCAGGCCACCGCTGTAGCGCATCGGATTCCTGCCATGCACACCGGCCCAGTAGGACAGTGGAGCACCGGCGATGATGATCGGCCCGAACAGGTCGGGATTGAGCGCGGCGACGATCATTGCCGCCCAGCCCGCCTGACAGTTGCCGATGACACAGGGACGGCCCGGCGCGTCGGGATGCAGCTCGATGACCTTGCGCAGGAAGACGGCCTCGGCCTCGGCGATGTCGAAGATCGTCTGGCCGGGTTCGGGGAAGGGCGTGAAGCCGATGAAATAGCAGGGATGACCGGCCTTCATCGCCACGCCGATCTCGCTGTCGGACTTGAATCCGCCGATGCCGGGGCCGTGGCCGGCGCGCGGGTCGATGACGACGAAGGGCCGCTTGCGCTCGTCGATTTCCGTGCCTTCCGGAGCCCTGATCCGCACGAGCCCATAATTCACCGGGCGTTCCAGATCACGGCCATTGATCACGAGCTCGCACTCATAGTCGAGAACGTGAGGCACCTCGAGCGCGCTCTGCGTTTCATGCTGTTCGGTGCGCTGCCGCATGACATCGCAGAACAGCAGCGAGCGCTGCATCGCGTCGATCGAATAGGCGACAGCCTGCGAGAACGGATCCTGCGGATAGCTGTTTTCGGCCGCTTTCGAAGATGTGCTCCTTGTTCCGGAACTGACCATGACCTTCCTCCAGAATTGGATCTTCAACGACAACCGGGAGACGCACGCAAAGCCCAACCTCCCACGAACATTCTCTTTTTCTCATGCAATACATTGAAACAGCATGCCGGCCACAGCGTCGTTACCCGGTCCGTCGCGACCTGCGGGATTTGCGACATGGTTCGCCAGACTCCAAGCAGGAAATTGCAGCCGGACCCTTGATCTGGATCAACGCGC
>JAGREZ010000116.1:0-7649 GCA_020446285.1 Geminicoccaceae bacterium | reverse complement strand
TCCGAACTTTTCGACATCGTCGCTACGACCGGACGCCTTTTCGAATGATTCCAGCTGTGTCGATTCTCACAGCCCGGCCCTTGAAAACATGCACTCTCTCTTTTAACGCCCGGTCGAAAGTGTCACGAGGGGAAGCTACATATGCGGGAACATTCTTCTTTCTGGTTGAATGATGACGACCACGATGCGCACGCGAGTTCCACATCCGTTCCGCAACCTTCCCACGCAACCGGTCATGCAACCCTCGTCGTCACCACCACCGAGGACATCGTCGACGCGAGCGATGGCGTCCTCAGCCTGCGCGAGGCCGTCACGGCCGCAAATCTCCGCGTGGGCGCGGACAGGATTGCCTTCGCCGACGGGGTACGCGGGGAAACGGTGATCCTCACCAGGCTGGAGCCGAAGGAGCCGGATTCATACGACGACGATGTCATCGACACACTGAGCGTTACCGGCGACCTCAGGATCGATGGAGGCGAGGGCGCGGAACGAACGGAAATCCGGACATCCGGGGATGCCGGCATCGGTCGAATCTTCGAATTCGAGAGCGTGTCGGCGGAACTGAACAATCTCTATCTCGACGGCAACGCCCATTACGGACCCGATCTGGTCACAAGCACGGACAGCCATCTGACCCTGCAGAACGTGGCGCTTCGCAATGACGGTGTAGCGGCCGGAGGTATCGACCTTGTCGGCGGCAGCGCCCGCTTCGTGGGGATTTCCATCGATGTCGCATCGTATTACGGACCGGCCCTCCGCATCGAAGGTGCCGTTGTCCAGATGGTCGACAGCCATGTCCAGGGCTCCGGCGAGGGCGGCGAGGTGGCGATCGCCGGCCATGGCCTGCTGACGATGGAATCGAGCACCATCGAGGCCGCTGCCTGCTGCAGCAGTTCCGCGATCCGGTTCGAGGGCAGGCTGGACATCGCCAACAGCACGCTCGTCGCATCCGTTCATGACGAGGACTATTTCAGCGTGTCTTCGGGGAAGGACGTCCTCCTCCTCGAAGGCGAGAGCGTGGCGACCCTCAACCATGTCACCATAGCCAAGGCGCCGACTTCCCCGGAAGACGGAGCAGCCATCATCCTCTCCGACGCCTCGAAGCTGACACTCTCGAACAGTCTTATCGTTGGCGACGGCATGGTGAGTGTCGATGGAGAATTCGTCGACGGTGGCGGCAATGTTCTCGGTGACCGGGACGGGGTGACGCTGGAACAGGTCATGGGCGACGATCCCGAACTGGTCGACAATGGCGGTCCGACACCGACATTCGCCCTCATCGCCGACCCGTCCAATCCGGCCATCGGCGCCGCCGATCCGGCAACCTCGCTGCCTTTGGACCAGCGCGGATTGCCCCGCGACGAGGAACCGGATGCCGGGGCCTTCGAGGCAGACATTGCCATCAATCCGGACCATGCGGCGTTCCCCGAACTGATCGAGAAGACACCCATTGCGCCGGACAGGATCAATGGCATCGATCCGGCCCGCTTCGTCATCGGCGCGGATGGTGACGCCACGATCACCTTTGTCGACGAATACGCCGCCTTCCAGAGCGTTCTAGGCGTGTATCTCATCGCGTCGGACAAAGTCATTCACGCCCCCCGGATCGTCTTCGATCATATCGAACATGCGCGGACGAGTGATCTTTCGGGCGTGTCACAGGGCGCAAGACCCGGCGGCGGACAGCTCGATGCGGGCGATACGGTGAGCCTGAGCGATCTCTACGATCCGGGCGAACTCGACGCCGGGCAATCCTTCGGCCTCTTCCTCATCGCCGACGGTGCTTCGAAGAACGACAGCAACCTGTTCGACAGCGGTCGTCTCGCATTCGGCCACGGCACCCCCGGATCCGCCTACCCGGTCGATTTCGACGACGTTCCCCTCTATTCATTCCCGCCGAAACTCTTCCATGTCGCCGCCGACGGAACCGAAACGCTGGTCGAGGGCGACATCATCCACATCGCCGACAATCATCCCGAAACACCATTGTTCAACAGCCTGAATGCAGGCGGAAAAGGGCATGTCGTCTCGGGCATGACCGACGACGGCAGCTGGCTCATCGGCATCGAGGACCGGGACTTTTCCACGACAGCCGCACCGGCGGCCAGCGGCGATGGTGATTTCAATGATCTCATCCTCGCCATCGACGCTACCGAAACGCTGGATGCGCTTTCATGGGCGAGCGGGCTCGCGGTCTGAAGCGGCGTTTCGGCGCCGCGGTGCCATTGATGAACGGATCGAACCGTGCGTAGTCTGTCCGTGGCCATTGCGAAGGATTGGCCATAGAAAAAAAGGATGCTCGGGGAGGGCCCGTCACATGAATCTCGAGAAAGTCATCTTCGGCTTTTTCATCGTCCTGGCGCTGACCCTGAATTTCGGCTTCTTTCTGGGCGATATCGACAATCCCGCGCATCATGACATCATCGAGCTTTTCCTCGCGATCATCGTCAATCTGATCGCAACGGGGCTCAAGCTCGGCGACCGTTCACAGATCGGCGCCGTACTCCTCGCGACGAGCCTCGTCGCCGACCTGCAGCTCCTCGCCGCCGCCGTCGTCTGGTCGATGGCCGTACATGTCACGGGCAGTGGTCTGGATTCCTCGGTCATGGCCACCATCGTCTCGCTCTCGGGCGGTGCGTTGATTGCCAATGTGGTCTCGGTGGTCATGCTCGTCACCGAGACGTTGATGCTGCGGCGCTGAGGGCACGGACATGGGGCCTCCCGTCCGCCGGCCACAGCGCATCAACTATCTGATCCTGCGCTACATGCGTCGGCCGCTGATGACGCTCGTGACGGTCTATGCCGTATCGATGGTCGGCTGGATCCTGATACCGGGCATCGGCGTGGATGGTCAGCCGGAACGGCTGAGCTTCTTTCACGCCTTCTATTTCCTTACCTATACCGCCACCACCACGGGTTTCGGTGAGTTGCCGCATGCCTTTACCGAGGCACAGCGAATGTGGGGGATCCTCTCCCTCTATGTGGGTGTGATCGCATGGTTCTACGCACTGGGCTCGATCGTGGGACTTGTGCAGAACCCCGACTTCCAGCTCGCCCTCGACGAACGCCGGTTCACCAGGTGGGTAGCCGGAATCAAGGAACCGTTCTGCATCATCTGCGGTTTCGGCAATACGGGCGCGCTGCTTACCCGGGGGCTGACCGATGCGGGCATGACCGTGGCGGTCATCGACCGGCGCCCCGAGCGGATCAAGGTCCTGCAGATCCGCGATTATCGCAGCCCGGTGGCCGGTCTCTGCGCCGATGCCCGCGTGCCTGAACATCTGCTCGAAGCGGGGCTGACCAGCCCGAATTGCAAGGCCGTGATCGCCCTGACCCAGGATGAGGAACTCAATCTCAAGATTGCGGTGTCGGCACGGCTCCTTTGCCGCGATGTCGAGGTGGTCGCGCAGTCGACGTCGCGAACGCATGAGGAGATCCTCGCCACGCTCGGCGGCAGCGTACATATCATCGATCCCTTCCAGACCTATGCCCGCTACCTGTGCGCCACCATACGTTCACCCATGATTCACATGGTCAATGAATGGCTTGCGGGGTCGGCCGGCGCGATGCTCGACCGCGAGACACGACCACCCGGCGGACGCTGGATCATCTGCGGAATGGGCCGAATGGGCGGCTGGCTCACCGAACTTCTGCAGAAAGAGAATATCGAGATTTCCGCCATCGATCCCAATTCCGGGTTGCAATGCGACCATGCACGGCAGGTGGTGACAGGGCGCGCAACCCGCGAGAACCTGGTCGAGGCCGGAATCGAGAGCGTTGCCGGCGTCGTCGTCGCAACACAATCCGATACCGACAATCTGAGCATCGTCCTCAATGCCCGGGCACTCAATCCGGACGCCTTTATCATCGTCCGCCAGAACCGCTATCGCAACATGATGCTGTTCGAGGCGGCGAAGGCGGACATGATCATGATGCCGAGCCTCGTGAGTGCCAGACGCATCCTGTTTCACCTCAAGGCACCCATGCTGCGGTCATTCTTCGAATATCTGGGCGCCGAGGAAGCGGACGGCCCGTCGGCCGAGGATATTGTCGCGCGACTGAGGGAACGGGTCGGCGGGGTACAACCGCAGGTATGGACCATTGACACGGCTTCGCTGGATACCACCACGTTTGCCGCCGCGAGGCGGCGCGGCATGAGACTGACACTCGCCCATGTGCTGAGCGATCCCGCCGATCACCGCCGACCGCTGCGCTGCGTGCCGCTGGTGATCGAAACCCGTGGCGAGGAACGGATGATGCCCGATCCCGACATGGAACTGGATGTCGGCGACCGGATCCTGATGTGTGGCGATGACCGTGCGCGGTGGCTGATCGACGCGACGCTCAACAATGAATACACGCTGACCTATCTCGCCACCGGCGAGGACAGGCCGCGAAGCTGGGCCATGCGGCACCTCCAGCGTATCCTGCACAGGAACCGCAGGCCCGACAGATCCTTGCCGGATCCCGGACAATCCTGAAAGCAGGAGGGAAAACAGCGTGCCCTTGACGTCATGCCATTACGATCGCGCGGATTTGCGCGATCGAACCGGACGCCGCCACTTGCCCGGCGGTGTCGGGCAGCGTACCAGCACTCCATGAAAAGCGAGATCGAGGATACCGGATCCGGCAAGAACCGCGGATTGAAGGCCGCGGGCAATCTGTTCGCACCGCTGGCGGAAACCCGCTTCCGCCAGCTCTGGTCTGCCAATCTCCTGTCGAACCTCGGCTGGCTGATCCAGGGTGTGGGCGCGGCATGGCTGATGGCCGAGCTGACCTCCTCGCCGCAGATGGTGGCGCTGGTACAGACCATGACCCAGCTGCCCATTCTCCTCTTCGCCCTGTTCGCAGGAACGGCCGGCGATCTCTGGGAGAAACGCTGGGTGCTGATGACAGCCCAGGTCTGGATGCTGTCGACATCCATCGTACTTGCCGTTCTTTCCTATGCCGGGATGGTGACACCCGCCGTCCTTCTCGCATTCACCTTCATGCTGGGTGCGGGTGCCGCCATCAACGGTCCCGTGTTTCAGGCCGTGGTACGCGAGATCGTGCGCCCACAGATGCTTGCGGGCGCGGTGGTCATCAATGCCGTTGCCTTCAATCTCGCCCGCGCGGTCGGGCCGGCGCTCGGCGGCGGCATCGTCGCAACGGCCGGGGCGGAGGCGGCATTCCTCTTCAACGCCGTTTCCTATATAGCACTCATCCTCGTCCTCCTGTTCAATCTGCCGGCCAGCCCGCGCAACGAGCTTCCGCGCGAACGGCTGGGTTCGGCCATTCTTGCCGGCATGCGCTATGTCGGTCAGACACCCGACATCTGGCATGCGATGGGCCGGGCCTCCCTTTACGGATTCGCTGCACCGGCGGTCATGGCACTGATGCCGCTCATCGTTCGCGACGAGATGGGCGGGGGTGCGATTGCATTCGGGTTGATGCTGGGTGTGTTCGGCGTCGGCGCCCTCGTCGGGGCGTTCACCGTCCAGCCCCTGCGGCAGAAGATCGGTGCCGAACGGCTGGTGACGATCCAGACGGGCCTGTTCGGCGGCGCCCTCCTGACGCTCGGCCTGACCTCGGCGCCGGTTGCCGTCGTGCTGGCGGTGATGGTGGGTGGAAGCTGCTGGCTCGGGGCCTTTTCCACCTTCAACATCTCGGTTCAGATGACCACCGCACCCTGGGTTCAGTCGCGTGTGCTCGCCATCTACCAGATGGCGCTGTTCGGCTCGATGGCGCTCGGCAGTTGGTTCTGGGGCCTGATTGCCGAACTCACCGATATCAGGATCGCCATGCTGGTTGCCGGACTGAGCATGCTGGGCAGTCTCGCACTGGCTCCCTGGTTGCGACTGGCCGTCTCCGGCCCGCCGGATTTCAGCCCGTCCGGACGATCGGAGCCCGACGCCCTGCTTCCGGTGCAGGGTGGCGACGGCCCCATTCTCAACAGGATGGAATATCGCGTCGCTCTCAAGGACGCACAGGCCTTCGTTCTGGCGATGGACGATCTCGGCCATGTGCGACGGCGCAACGGCGCAATTCGCTGGCGCCTGTTCCAGGATCTGGCCGATCCCGAACACTGGACCGAAACCTTCATGCTCGCGGACTGGGACGAACTTCGCCGTTTCAACCGTCGCGAATCGGCGACCGATATCGCCATCGAGACCCGTGTCTGGAAATTCGAGCAAAGCGGCGAGCCGCCTGTCGCTCGCTACATGATCGCTCGCCGCCACGACAGCCGCTTCGCCCTCGACCCGGAAGAAGAAGCCCGCCGCCGCCCCGAATGAGCGGTATGTCCTTCAGGTGAGATGGGCTGTGTGTTGGGCAAGGTTCGACACGTTGCGGAATCACGTCACCGGTAGAGTCAACATCAGTATGATAAATGAGTAATCAAACATGAATGTCGGGACAGCAAGGAAACGCACGACCTTGACGTTGGCGGAAACAACCATTGCCAATGCCCGCCGACTCAACCTGAACATGTCGGCAATTGCCGATGCCGCAATTCAGGATGCTGTGCGTCAGGCGCAACGTGAGGAATGGAAACAGGAACATGCCGACGCGTTGGCAGCACAGGATGATTGGCAGGATCAGCACGGGCATCCGTTTCGGGCGATCATGGCCGGGCCGTTTTCGGGAGCAGGTCAGTCATGAAACAATTCGACATCGTGCGATATGAGAGCACATTCGGTCTGGTGATCGAATCAGATCTGATACCCAAGGATCGATGGGTTCTGGTTGCTCCGTTGATACGGGATCTGCCACGCGCGGGTGCGTTGAATCCTGTGATCCCGGTCGCTGGTATCGATCATGTGCTTCATATCCGATCGATGGCTTCTGTCCGCCGCGATGCTCTTGAAGACACAGGAGAGACTGTGATCGATAGCCGTGATGCGGTCATCCGGGCGTCGATTTTCTGATCTGTGGAATTCGATAAGTTTTATTATGACAAATAATCATGCTCTATGGACAGATTGCAACCGGATCTGCGAGAGTTCGTCTGGGTATCCTTGCAATGGTTGAAGTGAATGTCATTTCTGGTCGAGCAAGATGACAGCCTGCTGCTGAACATCGACGTTCAGGAACGGCTCGTCCCGGCAATTCACGGGCACGAACGAATGTGCGCGAGGATCCGCTTGCTCGTGGACGCAGCCAAGCGCCTCGACGTTCCTGTCCTGTATACCGAGCACTACAGCAAGGGAATCGGTCATACGCTGCCGGAACTCCGGGTTGCCGGCATGACGGCCATCGAAAAGATCCACTTCAATGCCATGGCCGAGGCTGACGGACTTGCCGCATGTCTCGACACTGCCGGTCGCCGGAAGATTCTCGTTTGCGGTTGCGAGGCACATGTCTGCGTGTTGCAGACCGTGATGGGCATGATCGAGGCGGATTTCGAGGTATGCGTCATACAGGACGCGGTCGGCTCACGCCACGGCGAGGACCGTTCCTGTGCGCTCATCCGCATGCAGGCGGCCGGTGCCACCGTCCTGACCGCCGAAATGGTCGTGTTCGAATGGCTGGAACGCGGCGACAATGCCGCATTCCCTGATCTTCTGCCGGCCATACGCGCGCTCGACTAGAGCATTTCCCGTTCAGGTGGAACCACCTGAACGATCAGGAAACGCGGCGAAACAACGAGATAGAGCGGCAGACCGATCGCA
>JAGREZ010000115.1:1685-2819 GCA_020446285.1 Geminicoccaceae bacterium | reverse complement strand
ACGCCCCCGCGAAGGGGACGACGCCGGGAGAAGTAAGCTATTCACTCAGCGAAGGAAACAGGCCTATCTGCGCGAACCTTGCGTCTCGAGATCAGGAGTCTCTGGAGTCAGCCTGTTTGCAGATGGGTTCATTCACGATTTCAAAGACTTGTCGCGAGCGCGAACCTCCCGTAGTTTCCGGACCACCGGAGGTTCGCGCCGACAGGATCAGAAGATCAGCGTACCGCCAAGATCAAGGGCTGGCTTGGCGCCCACATGCTCCACGCGGCGATGCCAGTTGGCGCCGAGATAATAGTAGCGCAAACTGTCATGTGCTGGATCAATGATCGATTCCAGCCGCGCCTTGAGCATCGTCCACTGCGCCGGATCAACCTCGATCTCGAACACGGAGAACTGGACGCGCTGGCCGAAGTCGCGGCAGGCCTTGGCGACCTGTCTCAGGCGTTTCGTGCCACCGGCTTCGCTGGTGCTGACATCATAGGTCACAAGCATCATCATGGCTTATTTCCAGAGCCAGGGTGGATAGGCGTCGAGATCGCCGCGCAGATGACGGGCAAGCAATTGCGCCTGCAGGTAGGGAACGAGGCCGAGGGGAGCCTTCTCGCCGATGAAGGGATGCTGACGTTCACTTTTCTTGCGCTCCTGCCAGGCAGAGAGCACCGTGTGGCGGGCATCGTCAGTAAGAAGGACGGCACCGCCATCCCGGATGACGAAATCCCGTGCGCGGAGCTGGCGGCGGTTGACCAGAGAAAGTGCCAGCCGGTCGGCGAGGATCGGCCGAAGTTCCTCCATCAAGTCCAGAGCGAGGCTTGGTCTGCCGGGACGGTCACGATGGAGGAAGCCCACGGCCGGGTCGAGACCGACGCTCTCGGCGGCGCTGCGGCAGTCATGGGTCAAAAGAGTATAGAGAAACGAGAGCAGCGCATTGAGCGGGTCGAGCGGCGGGCGGCGCGAGCGCCCGGTCCAGGCGAACTCCGGATCGGGTGAGCGCACGAGTTCGTTGAAGACGGCGAAATACTGTGCGGCGGCCTCGCCTTCCGAGCCGCGCAAGCTGCTCTCGTCTTTGTCCTTCAACTCGGCGCGGCGCAGGATGCGAGCGAGCCGCTCGGCCGCGGCCCTGACAGCGGTGACGCC
>JAGREZ010000115.1:0-1553 GCA_020446285.1 Geminicoccaceae bacterium | reverse complement strand
CCGCAGGAGCACATTGCCCGCGACCGGCCCCTCGATGCGCGCCTGGAAACGGCCGTTGCGTTCGAGCAGCACGATGGTGATGCCGGCAGTGGCACACGCGCCGATCAGCGCCGGCGAGAGGTAGACGGGACCGAAGGCAACCACCGAGGCCAGCATGTGGAGCGGCACGCGGCTGCGCTCCGCCCCCTCGATCTCGGCGACCATGTTCTCGCCATCCTTTTTCAGCGCGCAGCCGTCGGTGGTGACATAGACGGTGTTGAGCAGCTTTTTCATGGGGGCGTCTCGCGCGTCGACTGTTCGACCATGCGGCGGCGCCAGGCCAGTGCCGAATGGCGAATGGTTTCGGGCCGGCACAGTTCGGCGAGCGAGCAGGCGCGACAGCGATTTTTGAGATCAGTCGGTGGCGGAGTCCGGCGCGTGTGCAAGACGTCGGCGAGCTCTGTGATGGTGGCGATGGTGAGATCGCGCAGCTCTTCGTCCAGCGGCACTGCCACTCGGCGGCGGGTCTGGGCGTAGAAGAGCTCGCCTTCGGGCACCGGACGGCCGGTCATCTCCTCAAGGCAGAGGCCTTGCGCGCAGAGCTGAACCTCGTCTGCGCGGTGCAGCTTGGGCTTGCCGCGCTTGATCTCGACTGGCCGCGCTGTTTCAGTGGCGCCGTCGGGCACGAACTCCACCAAATCGGCGACACCCGCGATATTCAGGCGCCGGCAGGCGAGCGGCAGGGCATGGGCCTGACGAACCCCGCGTTGGCTGCGGGTAGCAGGACGGTCGGCACGGACATGCAGGACATGCCCCTCGGCGGTGAGCTGGTTATTCTCCCACATGCGTTCGAGATGGATCAAGGCCGCCTGCCGCAGACAATAGACGGCATGCTGCAACGCCGAGATCGGAATGGGTTCGGTGTCCGCGTCGGTCGGACCCATCACATCCGCTCGATGATTTCGACACCATCGGGCAGGCCGGCACGGTCGATTGTGATTGTGTAGTCGGAGAAATCGCGGGCTGGCGGCAGATTGTCGATTCGATGGTCGATCGTGTGCGCCTCGCCATCGAACTGGCGGGCGATGCGCACACGATCGAACAGGGTATGAGCCGGCGCATTGCCGAGCTCGTTTGCATGTTTGAAGATGATCAGCTTGCGCACAGTCATCTCGCCGCGTGCCGCTGAGCGGTCATGTTCGAACATGTCGGCCATGGCGGTGAGCAGGAGTTCAAGGTCGCCTTCGTCGAAGCCGGTTCGCTGGGCAAGTTTGGCAGAAATGAATCCATGCGCGACGTAGAGACCGTAGGGAACGATGTATTTGCGGCCCATGGTCCGGTTGTCGGTACGGGCATCGCCCTCGTCCGCACCTTCGGTGCGCTGCTTGCGCTCGGCCTCGTTGGTGGCGGCCATACGAGTGATCGCGAGCTCGGCCGGGACGATCGGCTCGGCGGAACGGGCGAAGGTGAGTTGGACGGGACCTCTGACCTGACCACAATTCACGCCGGTCGACATCACCGCTCCGAAGGTACGGACGTCGAAGAAGTTGTCGCACATGAACTGACGTAACCTG
>JAGREZ010000114.1 GCA_020446285.1 Geminicoccaceae bacterium | reverse complement strand
TCGAGGGCGACAGCGCCGGCGGTTCGGCCAAGCAGGCGCGCAATCGCGAGACACAGGCGATCCTTCCCCTGCGCGGCAAGATCCTCAATGTCGCCTCCGCCACCGCCGACAAGCTCGCACAGAACCGCGAACTGCAGGACCTTTCCACGGCTCTCGGCTGTGGCACCGGTCGCCAGTGCCGCATCGACGATCTGCGTTATGAAAAGGTCGTCATCATGACCGACGCCGATGTTGACGGAGCGCATATCGCCGCGTTGCTCATGACCTTCTTCTTTCGCGAGATGCGCCAGCTCATCGAACGCGGCCACCTCTATCTGGCCCAGCCGCCGCTCTATCGGCTGAGCCATGGCGGTACGGTCGTCTATGCCCGTGACGATCGCCACAGGGGCGAGCTCATGGAGACCGTGTTCAAGGGCAAGAAGAACATCGAGGTGGGCCGTTTCAAGGGGCTTGGCGAGATGAACCCGGCGCAACTCAAGGAAACCACCATGGATCCGGCGCGCCGCTCGCTGTTGCAGGTCGAGATCCGCGACCTCGAGGGCAAGCCGACGGGCCAGCTCATCGAAGAGCTGATGGGCCGCAAACCCGAATTGCGCTTCCAGTTCATCCAGGAAAATGCGCAACTGGTGGAAACGCTCGACGTCTGAAACGCATTCCCGGCCTTCAACACGCTTCTGAGGAGCCTGTCCGTTCGTTTCGCAAACATGAACCGGAACTTCGAGAAGTAGGCATGAAGGATAAATAAAAAAAAATCGTAATCCATATGGTTGAATTTTGAGTATCCTTTAACGCCTGCATTTTGAATGTTTGCCTCTGCGCTTTCTCCACATTGATGGAATATCTATGAAAAAGCCTTTCCGTCGCTCGCATGCGGGGCTTCCCGTGGATGCGAACGTCGATGGTGGGCAGGGGAATGGGCACGATGAGCGAGGCAGAGACTTTCGAGCAACGCGATGGCGAGCGGCTGTTGTTTCACTACAGGATCGAGCGCGAACTGGCAGACCGCTTGCGCCATTCGAGCAGGTCGGAGCGGACGGGTGGCCTCTACAGCGAGGTCTATGATGAACTGTTCCGGCGGGTGAGCGATCATCCGCAGCATCGCAAATCCTCGCATTCCGCTCGCACCGGGCAGGTCGGCAGGTCGATCGCGACGCTCGAGCCATGGATTGCGCGCGACGGCGTGTTCCTTGAAATTGGTGCCGGGGATGCCGCCCTCAGTCTGGAAATGGCCGGGCGAATGCGCCGGGTGATCGCTCTGGATGTCGCCGAGCTGGCCAACCAGTCGGCGATCGAGGCTCCGGGTTTCGAGTTCGTCCTGAGCAATGGTGTCGATCTGCCATTCGAGGATGCGAGCATCGATCTGGTCTACAGCAATCAGCTGATGGAGCATCTTCATCCGGACGATGCCCAGGAGCAGCTCGAATCCATTCATCGCATACTCAGGCCGGGTGGCCGCTATGTCTTTGCCACACCCAACCGGCTCGATGGACCGCATGACATTTCGGGCAGATGGTGCGCGACGGCGACGGGCTTCCATCTCAGGGAGTACACTTACGGTGAACTCGCCCGATTGTTGCGGCAGGCGGGTTTTTCGCGACTGACGGCGATCGTCGTCGTTTCCGGAAGAATCTTCCACCTGCCGGTTCCGCTCATGCGCCTTGCCGAATGGGCTGCATCGATCGGCGGAAAGACATTCTCCCGCTCGCGGATCATGCAGTGCCTGCTGCGTATCCAGATCGCTGCACAGAAAGCGTGAGGCTCACCGGCTTTCGTTGCTATCGACGAGGAGGGTGAAGCTCCGGCCATCGAGGATGATCGTGCGACCGGTCTCTGCCCTTTTCGCCGATGTGCCGGAAAGTGTCGGCTGCCAGTGACCTTCCGGCAGGTGGAAGCGGACGGTTTCGCCGGCATTGAAGACGAGTAGCCAGCGTTCGTCGTCGAGTTTCCGGCCGCGTTCGTCGCGTTCTTCGGTGATACGGCCGTCGAGCAGCAGGCCGACGCAGTGCCCGTGCCAGTCCTCCGGGCCCATGGGGCGGCCTTCGGAATGCCACCAGACGACATTGCCGTTCTCGCCATGCATGAAGCGGACGCGGCGGAAGACGGGGTGCCGAGCGCGCAGTTCGATGAGTTTGCGGGTGAAGTCGAGAAGCTCGCGATCGACCGTTTCCCAGTCCAGCCAGCTGATCGGATTGTCCTGGCAATAGGCATTGTTGTTGCCGCCCTGTGTGCGGCCGGTCTCGTCGCCCATGAGCAGCATCGGCGTGCCCTGCGAAAGGAGGAGCGTGGCCAGCAGGTTCTTGCGGTCGCGTAGCCGGGCGGCGATCACACCGGCATCGTCGCTTCGGCCCTCGACGCCGTTGTTCCACGAGAGATTGTGACCGTGGCCGTCGCGATTGCCTTCGAGATTGTCCTCGTTATGGCGTTCCTCGTAGCTGACGAGGTCGTGCAGGGTGAAGCCGTCGTGGCTGGTGATGAAATTGATGCTGGCCCAGGGGCGGCGCCCCTGATGTTCGAACAGATCGGCCGAACCCAGCAGTCGTGACGCCAGCTCCGAAAGCGTGCCGGCATCACCGCGCCAGAAGGCGCGGGCGGTGTCGCGGTAGCGGTCGTTCCACTCGGCCCAGCCGGGTCCGAAACCGCCCATGCGATAGCCGTCGGGTCCGATGTCCCACGGTTCGGCGATGAGTTTCACGCGGCTGAGGACAGGGTCCTGGGCGATGGCGTCGAAGAACCCGGAGCCCGGATCGAATCCGTTGAATTCACGCCCGAGCGTGGTCGCGAGATCGAAGCGGAAACCGTCCACGCCGATGATCTCGACCCAGTAGCGAAGCGAATCCATCGCCAGTTGCAGGACCCGCGGATGGGCGAGGTCGAGCGTGTTGCCGCAGCCGGTGACATTGAGGTAGCCGTCGGCGGCTTCGGGATCGAGCTTGTAGTATGCGTGATTGTCGAGGCCGCGAAAGGCAACCGTCGGGCCGGCGCCATCACCCTCGCCGCTATGATTGTAGACCACATCGAGAATGACCTCGATGTCCGCCGCATGCAGGCGGGCAATGGCCTCGCGCAGTTCGCCGCGGGCATCGCCGGTGGCGGCATAGCGCGGCTCGACGACGAAGAAGCCGATTGGATTATATCCCCAGTAGTTGGTGAGACCCGTTCGTGCGAGGCGCTGCTCGTCGAAGAATGCCTGACACGGCATGAGCTCGATGGTGTTGATGCCGAGATTTCGCAGATGGTCGATCACGGGCTCGCTGCCGAGCGCCGCGCAGGTGCCGCGAATGTCTTGGGGAAGATCCGGATGCAGCGCGGTCAGTCCGCGCACATGTGCCTCGTAGATCACCATCTGCGAGGCGGGTCGGTGGGGCTTCGTCTCCGGTGGGATCGGTGAAGGCATATCCTCGACGATGCAGAAGGGAACGTCCGGCACGAGCCCGTCACCCTGGCCGCGCCAGCGCAGCCCGTGCGACCAGCGTGTCGCATAGGGATCGAGAAGCGGCCGGTCGGGGTCGAAGCGGTGCCCGCGCGCCGGATCGAACGGGCCGTGGGCATGAAGCCGGTAATGCAGTCCCGGCCTGCCGCCCGCAAGGAAACCGTGATGGATCTGGTCCGTATACTCGGGAAGTTCGAGGCGCGCGGTTTCCTCGCCGGATTGCGGATCGTGGATGGCGATCTCGATCCGTGTCGCATGTTCGGAGAACACGGCGAAATTGATGCCATCCGCGCACACCGTCGCGCCGAGGGGATGGTGGCAACCGGGCCAGAGGCCATCGGGCCGGCTCGAGGATGCGGGGCGGTCAGCGGATGTCATGCGGAGTTGGTTTCCCGTCGGCGGGACAGCCGTTCGATCGGGAACGGGCCTGCCATGAATGAGCCGGATCAGTGTTCGCAGCCTGCTGCAAGCCCCGATAGCACGAACCCGTGTCTCATTTCATCGGTGAACGTCGCTGCATGACCGTCAGGCCGGCTCGAGACTCCTGACATGATGCTGCTCGGGTTCCGTCACCGGCCTGCGTTCGATGACCATCCGCCGCTCCCTGCACATGCCGAGCAGGGCGTGAAGCTGGATAGAGAGGTCGATCTCCGGCACGAGGACCTGCGGCTCCGCGCTGAAATGCGGATGCGTCTGTTCGAAGTCGCCGACCTCCTTTCGGACCTTCGCCAGCGCCCGTTCGGATGCCCTGGCCGCTGCCGCGAGCGGGTCGTCGCTGTCGTCGTACGAGCCCAGGATCACGATGAGCTGGCCATTGCCGCAATAGGCGGCGAGATCGAACATCGAGAGCGATTCGAGAACGCTCGACACCATGCGCCCGAGAAGTTCGCCCGCCGTGTCGTATCCGTGTTCCTCGCCGATATCCCAGAGATCCTCGAGGCGCAGGGTGAACACGGGGCAGAGATCGGTATTGCCGCCCTTGCGGCGCTGCTCGACACAGGCCTGGAAGAAGTCGCGGCTCACCGCACCGGGGGCTTGTTCGCTGCAGGCGTCAGCAGGCATCGATTGCGAATGACCGAGAAGGCGGGCCCGAACGCGGGCGAATTCCTGCCAGAAATGCAGGTGCAGGCGAACTTCCTCGAGCGTCATCGAGGTGGTGATCGCGTCCATCACGCGGTGCCGCTGCATCCACGCCTCGAGTGCTTCGCCGGCGAGCTGCTTGCGGTCGACGATGCCGATGACCAGCGGATCGCTTCGCCGGTCGGTAACGGGCCATGCCTGGACCGTGCGCTGGCTGCGCTCGTCATGCGCACCGAGGACGGCGATGTCGAACCGTTCGTGTGTCAGGATCCTCTGTGCGGCGGCAACGGTTTCGGCATGGCTGACCGAGACCGGGCCGAGAGCCTCGTTGATGCGGACCTTGGCCTGTGACGGCGGGCCGACGAGAAGCACGCTCAGGGGAGGCGCCGTTACAGGGCCGGCGGCCGGTCGTGTCGTCCGGCTCCCGCCGGGCACGGGGCGCAACATGCGTGCGGCGGAGTCCCGCATGACCGTCTCCATCCGGGCGCAGGCGAGCAGGGCCAGATGGCGGAGCTGACGGTGCAGGCGGTGATCATCCTCTTCGTCTTCGACGCTGTCGTGCTGCTCTTCGCCGGATCCCGAAAGCTGCGAGGCGATGCCCGCCTGTCTCGACGCGAGCGGGAAGCGGTTGCGGTCGAAGACGAGAACGTCGTCGAGGCCGAGCGCCAGCGCCTTGGACAGGGCGGTGCGGTCCTGCGGTGCGACGCAACCTGCGGTGGCGACGCCCTCGCGGCTGTCATGGCGCAGCCGCTGGCTGATCGCGCGTGCCGATGTGGTCGGGCCGATGACGAACAGGCGGATGACGATCCGTTCGCCGGACCCGGCGGCAACGGGCTCCTCGATCGACGAGCGGACCAGGCGCCTGCCATTCTGTTCGAGCCACTGCCCGATGCCGGCGATCTCGGCATCTTCGCCGATCAGCTCAATCAATGATTGATTGTGCATCTTGTCTCCTTCCCCGCCTTCGCATCCGTTCTCGACCGGACGCTTCTGGCATGTGGCAAGGAGAGTAACGACAAAGGTTTGATGCTTGGTTAACGTCAGGGACCGATGGACACCCTTTGTCTGGAGGACGTCTTCAGCATTGGCGAAGGTTTCCGGTCCGGCCGCTCAGCGGGTACCGTAGATGCGGTCGCCGGCATCACCGAGACCCGGCAGGATATAGCCGTGATCGTTGAGTTCGCGATCGACGGCGGCGGTAAAGACCGGCACGTCGGGATGGGCCGCGTGAAAGGTGCGCACGCCCTCGGGTGCGGCGAGCAGACAGGCGAACTTGATGTCCGTCGGCCGGTTTTCCTTGATGCGGGTGACCGCGGCGACGGCGGAATTGGCGGTGGCGAGCATGGGATCGACCACCAGAACCGGACGTTCGCCGATGTCACCCGGAACCTTGTAGTAATATTCAACGGGCGTGAGGGTCTTCGGGTCGCGATAGAGGCCGATATGGCCGACACGGGCGGATGGCATCAGGTCAAGCATGCCGTCGAGAAGACCGTTGCCGGCGCGCAGGATGGATATGATGCAGAGTTTCTTGCCGGCCAGCACGCTCGCATCCATTTCCTCGAGCGGGGTATGGATGCGGCTCGTCTGCAGGGGAAGGTTGCGGGTGATCTCGTAGCCGAGCAGCAGCGCCACTTCGCGCACGAGCTGGCGAAACTCCGTTGTCGATGTTTCCTGACGCCGCATCAGCGTCAGCTTGTGCTGCACGAGCGGATGATCGACGACAGTGAGTTCGGGCATGTGTCGGCCTTTCGGGGCACGCCGGCG
Source organism: Geminicoccaceae bacterium (assembly GCA_020446285.1). Lineage (GTDB taxonomy): Bacteria > Pseudomonadota > Alphaproteobacteria > Geminicoccales > Geminicoccaceae > JAGREO01. The sequence goes on along the minus strand of JAGREZ010000114.1, from coordinate 1,406 downwards.
GCGGCGTCGCGGGTGTGCGTTGCAGTCAGGGGCTCTTCAACGGCGGATGTATAACAGCGTGTTGAAGAAATGCCGATAGCGGGACGGGCGTCGTTTCAGAAAACCGCACCTCCGATCGAGATCGTCGCGGGCGTCGAGGTTCGGGCGGCGCGCTCGGCAGCCAGAACCTCGAAGGCGTGCATGAGGCGGACCGTCGGCAGCCGGTCCACCGATGTGTCGAGCGCCGCGCGTACACGGTCGGCGAGCCTGTCGAAGAGGGCGGTCACCAGACAGCGCAGTTCGACGACGATGTCGGAACCCGGCGGGTGCGTGAGGCGGGCGACCGCCGCGTGTCTGGGACGAATGATGTTCAGTGCGAACATCTGGTTGCAGCGTTCCCGCGTGGCCGGCACCGGAACGGCCGCGAGGTCTGGAAGTTCGCGCCCCGATTCGAGGAGCGGTTCCACGAGATCGATCATGAGTTCCAGAAGGCGGGAATGAAACGGTATGAGACCGGGAAGGCGCGTGTCATGGGCGACGCCCTCGAGGCGCCAGACATCGCCGAGCGGCCGTCCCCCCAGAAGGATTCCGCTCGCGGTCAGCGCCTGCCCGACCGGCTGCAGCGAGCGAAGCAGGCCGTCCGCGTCGCAGGCTTTCGGCAGATGGTCGAAAAGCCGGCCGAACCTTCCCTCGGCTCCGAACAGCTCGGGATGGTCAAGAAGCGTCTTGCGCAGGCGCGCTGCCAGCGGCCGGATGGTCTCCTCGTCGATCGCGGCAAGTCCCGCGGCATCGAGATGCGGCGACCGCCCGTCACCGGCATAGCGCCCGTCGAGCAGGTGGATGGCACCCGCGGCATGATCCGCCGGCTCCCTGCGCCCGAGCCGTTCGATCATCCAGACGATCGCGAGATCGAAACCGCATCTCGAACGTTCGGCGGCATCCACGCTCGCCAGTCGATCCGCGAGGCGGTCGAGCAGTTCGGGGGAATATTCACCGAGATGCCACCAGCCATTGCCCGGTGGCAGCGGATCGAGATGATAGCGTTCGGCGAGCGTGGTGGCGACGGCGCCGAGCGCGTTGGCCTCGATCTCGAAATGCTCGCTGTCATGCCGCTCGATGCGTGCCAGCACCGACCAGACACGATCGCGAATATCCTCCAGCCCCAGATACGCAGCGTCTTCCGACAATCTGCCGTCTCCTCAAACCGCTCACTTGCAATTCTGCAATTCCGGATCGCACGGTCCGTCCTCGACCGCCATTCTCGCCCTCGCCGGACGATCATGCAAGCGGCCGCCTCTCGACCTTCCGCTACACACTTTGGCCGAGTGGACTTGACGACAGCTTCTGCCTTGTCTCAACCTTCTTGGGAACATTTCCGGGAAAGGTCGAGCGATGATTGTGATTGCGCGACGACGCATGTTGCAGGG
>JAGREZ010000113.1:1449-2723 GCA_020446285.1 Geminicoccaceae bacterium | reverse complement strand
CGATCACCATCTCGGCGACCTGGACATGTCTCGATGCCGGCTCGTCGAAGGTGGAACTGACGACCTCGCCCCTCACCGATCGCTGCATGTCGGTGACTTCTTCCGGCCGCTCGTCGATCAGCAGGACGATCAGGTTGACTTCCGGGTGATTGGCCATGATGGCGTGGGCGACGTTCTGCATGAGAACCGTCTTGCCGGTTCGCGGAGGTGCGACGATCAGGCCGCGCTGTCCCTTGCCGAGCGGACAGACGATATCGATGACGCGGGTGCTCGTGTCCTTCTTGCCCTCGACCTCGAGCGTCAGCTTCTCGGTGGGAAAGTAGGGCGTAAGATTTTCGAAATGGACCCGATGCCTCGCGACTTCCGGCACATCGTAGTTGATGGTGTTGGCGCGAAGCAGGGCGAAATAGCGCTCGCCTTCCTTGGGAGCGCGCACCATGCCCTCGACGATATCGCCCGTGCGCAGCGCGAAACGACGGATCTGTGACGGCGAGACATAGATGTCGTCGGGACCGGCGACATAGTTCACATCGGGTGAACGCAGAAAGCCGAAGCCGTCCTGCAGGATCTCGAGAACCCCCTCGCCCGTGATCGGTACGCCCGTCTGCGCAAGTTGCTTGAGAACAGCGAAAACGAGATCGGATTTCTTCAGCGTGCTCGCTTCGGGAATACCGATTTCCTCGGCATAGGTCAGGAGTTCACCGGGCCGCCGGCGCTTGAGTTCGGTAAGGTTGATCGCCGGAAGACTTGGATCGGGCTCGACATATTGCTGGCGCTCCTGACGATCGCCCCGGTCGCCACGTTCCTGGCGCGGCCCACGATCCCGTTCGCCCCGCCTCTGCCGCTCGCGTCTCGGACGCTCGCCGCGGCGCGGTCGCTCGCTTTCCCCCTCATCGCCTGTGGTCGCTCTGGCGGAGGAAGCGTCGCCATTGTCGCCCCCCTGCCCCGCACCATTGCTTTCGACAGGCATCGAATCGCTGTCGTCACCCTCGAAGATCAGCTTGGCCGCTTCCTCGTCGTCGGCGCCCGAATCGGTATCCGGCTCCGGAAAATCCAGTTCGAGCGGCGGTTGGACGAGGTTATTCCGAGCCTCATCCTCCTGCTGCGGGTCATCGCCTGCGGAGGATTCCGTCCCTGTACCAGCCTCCACAGGTGCGTCCTCGCGCACGCGCGGCTTGGCCCGGCTTCTCCGGCGGCGCACCGGCTTGGTCTCGGCCGGAGCAGCTTCGGTGGCTTCGGTCGGCTGGGATTGTTGCTCTTCGGAGGAGGTCACG
>JAGREZ010000113.1:0-1349 GCA_020446285.1 Geminicoccaceae bacterium | reverse complement strand
GGAACCTCGTTCAGTATCCGATACCAGCGTTCGGGCTTCGGACGTTCGTCATTGGCGAAACGACGGACATGGGCGGAGATCACGCCATGACATGCACTGAGTGCGAGGACGAACAGGAGCTTGGTATGCAGCCACCCCGACGTCCAGTAACCCATTTCGGTCGCGAGCCACAAGCCCATGATCCAGGTGCCGATCATTGCCGGCGTGGCGATTGCCCGCAACAGCCGGCGTTCCATGATCTTGAACGTTTCCGACGTCACGGAGCCAGGCTCGGTGCCCGTATGATAGATCATCAGCCGGGGCAGATACCACATCGCCGCCATCCAGGCGGCAAACGCGAAGATATGTACCAACCGCAGCCAGGAGGAAAGATCGTCCAGCATCACGCCATCTGACAGGTCATGTCGATAAGGAAATGTCCCGGGATCTGGTACTGCCTTGCAGTTGCCCCGCACGGCAGCAAACGCATGCCACGAATGTGGCCTTCGAGAACCTTGTTGATGACTATTGGATCATCTTTTCACCGATTTCAAGTAGGCAACGACCGTTTCGACATTTTCCGGCGGCGTCTGCGGCACGATTCCATGTCCGAGGTTGAAGATGAAGGGCCTGTTCGACCAAGCGTCGACGATCCGCCTTGCCGCAGCGATCATCCCCTCGCCTCCGGCAACGAGCGCGAGCGGATCGAGATTGCCCTGAAGGCATGGCACGAGACCCGTGTCCAGATGGCGGGCCGCCCAGAGCGGATCGAGTGCCGTATCCAGCGAAAGCCCGTCGGGACGCACGCATCTCGCGAAATCGACGTTCGCGGGCCCGATGCCACGCGGGAATGCAATGACCGGAATGTCCGGCGCATGCTGGCGGAGTCTTGCGATGATACGCGCGATCGGCCTGTCGCACCAGCGCTCGCGTTCGTCGGGCGGCAGCACGTTCGCCCAGCTGTCGAAGATCTGGATCGCCTCGGCACCGCTGTCGATCTGTCGGGCGAGAAAGAGCGACACCGCCTCGCCCAGAAGATCGATCAGCCGCGCGAACAGGTCTGGTCGTGAACGGGCAAGGATGCGGGTCTTTTGATAGTCCTTCGATCCCCCGCCCTCGACCATGTAGGCCGCAAGCGTCCAGGGCGCGCCGGCGAAACCGATGAGCGTGACATGCGATGGCAGTTCCCGGGAAAGCCCGCAGATGGCCTTGAAGACGGGTTCGAGATGTTCAAGCAATCCGTCGAGCGACAATCTGTCGAGATCGGCCTCGCTTTCGAGCGGAACGAGCTTCGGCCCCTCACCCTGCACGAAATCGACGCTGGCGCCGAGCGCATCCGGAACGACGAGGATGTCGGAAAAGAGGATGGC
>JAGREZ010000112.1:8388-9972 GCA_020446285.1 Geminicoccaceae bacterium | reverse complement strand
GTTTCCCCCGTCCCGAGGTCGGGGCCCATGCCGCCCGCCGGACCGGCATCAATACCGGGCGGCAGCATGAACGAGCCGTCGATGCTCTCGAACATGCCGCGCTCGACAGCAATGTCGCCACCGAGTGAGAGAAAGGCCGGATACGGATCCGCTCCCGCCGGCAGCGCCATCCTTCCGGCGCTGACGGACATCGTGCCGGTGCCAGCCAGCGTGGCGAGGATGCGCGGCACGGTCGCACCCGTTCCGCGCAGGTCGAGTTCGAGATCGAGCGGACCGGAGAGACCGCCTTCCACCCCGAGCGAAGCCAGAAGCGCCCCGCTCTCGACCGCCCCCATGACCAGTCGCAGATCCAGTTCGGGCGGGACATAGGCCGAGCGGATGACGACATGGCCTCCGCCGAGCGTGAATTCGAGTGGAAGCAGCGCCACGGAGTCCGCGCTGAGGCGAAGATCACCACTGGCCAGATCGGCGCCGTCGGGTCCGATGGCCGAGAATGCCAGTTCCACCGGCCGCCGGAACGGCCAGTCCCATTGCAGCCGCTGTTTCGGCCAGGCGCCGATCCAGCGGTCGAGCGGTCCCGGAATGAGGCCGAGCACCGGCGCCAGCCAGCGATAGAAGGATGCAGCCGTACCGAGATCGAGGTTGCGCGCCTCGATCGAGCCCCGCGCCGCATCGCCGGCCGGCAGCGCCAGCTCGCCCTCGAGTGCGATGTCGCCGAGATGAAGCGATGCCCGGCCGGCCGGCGGATCCGCCTGCGTGCCGTTCCAGACGAAATCGAGCCGCGCATCGCCGGCAAGCGCCGGATTGTCGAGAATGAGCGCGCCGAGCTGGGCGAGAACGTGTCCCTCGCTGCCGGCAAGGAGTTCACCCTCCAGATCGAAGGCTTCGGGCAATCCGCCGGCGATGAACCGGCCCTCGATATTGTCCCCCTCCACCGTTGAGGAGAGATTCAGGCGTCCGGCGGAACCTTCCATGCGCGCGTCGAGACGGAGCGGACCCAGAAGCGACATGACGAGGGGCGCGTCATAGCCGAGATCGCGCAGGAGACGCGCCGGCGAGGCGATGGCGACGGATCCGTCGAGCTCGATCACCGAAAGGTCGAGATCCATCACCCCGGAGAGATGCGCCGTCGTATCGAGCGCGTCGCCGATGGCAAGCTCCTCGATGATGAGCCCGCCATCGCGCACCCTGCTCTTGACGGTGATGCCCTGCAGGCGGAACCGCCCGACATTCGCCCTGTCGATGATCAGGTCGAGCGCATGATCGAACCCGGCAAGCCACTGCCGGAACCCGTCGAGTCCGCCGAGCCCCGTGGTCCCGTCATCCTCGCCGCGAGGAAACAGGGCGCCCGTGTCCAGCCGGTCGATGCGAAGGCTCGCGGCGAGCTGCGGCCTGTCGCCGTCGACCAGCATGAATCCGCCCTCGATCTCCGATCCGTCGAGGCGCAGCCGCATCTCCGTCAGCCCGGCGCGCGCGGGACCGATCGAGACATTCGCGTCGAGCGCCATGCCGTCGATGGCGTTGACCGGCACGAACCGCACGCCCGGCACCAGCGCCTCGCGAATGCCCGGCAGATCCTCGGTG
>JAGREZ010000112.1:1374-8315 GCA_020446285.1 Geminicoccaceae bacterium | reverse complement strand
CCGCTTCCCGGAAGAATGGCCCGCAGCGTTTCGAGACGTCCGCCACCATCGCCGTCGAGCGTGACCTGGGTTTGCACACGGCGGAATTCGAGACCACGAAAGGTCAGCCTGTCGACGGCCGCGCGCACATTGGCCGTCAGTCCGGCCGGTGGCTCGAACGTCAGGATCCGTCGCCACTGCCACGGGTCGGAGCCGTCCCCCAAATCCAGATTCGCGAAGGAGACGGAAGCTTCGACCGCCGGCTTTTCTCCCGGACCGCCCGGCCCAAGGGTCAGATCAACCGCCGCCTCGACTTCGCCCGCAGTCGCCCGGCCGCCGGTGATCTTGGCATAGTCCGCAGTGATCTCGAGTTCGCCCGCAAGGTCGATATCGTGCGACCGGACGAGATCCGCCAGCCTTCCAGCACCAAGGAGACCGGCGAGATCCGCGAGCGCTGCCGGCGAACCCTCGATCTCACCGGAAAAGAGCGGGAATGCCGGGCCCGCGGTCGCCTGGCCGCGCCAGCCGAAGCGATGCCCGGAAGAGCGCCACTCGCCCTCGACAGCCGCGGGCCGACCGGCCCGCGGCTCGCTCGTCACGAGCCCGAGAGAGAAGTCGCGTCCCTCCATCCTGCCGGAAAGCGCAAAGCCGTGTGCGGCGGTTTCGGGGTCGATCGAGAATTCGCCGGCGATCGCATCGATCCGCTTCCCGCCGCCATCCTCGGCGACGATGTCGATCCTGCCGTCGACCACGCTCAGCCGGGCGAAGGCCGGTCGGCCACGAGCCTCGAAGGGGAGGTTGAGAGCGGCGAGCGCTTCTCCCGGATCGCCCGCAAGCACGCGCATGACCGGACGAATGACGGTCATCTCGCGGATCACCGCCTCGCCCCGCAACAGTCCCGGAAGGTCGACGGCAAGATCGATGCGATCAATGTCGCCCTCCGGCCCCCTGCCCTGCGGGTCGTCGTTGCGGACCAGAGCCCTGGACACGGTGATTGTCGGGCTCGGCAGGAGATTGACCTCGAACCGCCCGTCGATCACGAGCCGCTGTCCCGTCAGTTCGGCGACGTGCCCGCGAAGCGCACGCTGGATCGCCTCCTGGTCGACCAGCACCGGCAGCGCGAAGAAAGCCCCCGCGGCCAGCGCCGCGATTACCGCGAATATCGCGAGCGCCCTGCGCAAGTCAGCCCTCCGGTCCGTTTCCGCGATCAGGCGCGTGGATGGGCGCGGGCATGGATCTCCTCGAGCCGCGCACTGTCGACGGCGGTGTAGCGTTGCGTTGTGGACAGGCTGGCATGCCCCAAAAGCTCCTGGATAGCGCGAAGATCGGCCCCGCTGGTCAAGAGATGGGTGGCGAAACTGTGGCGCAGGGCGTGTGGTGTGGCGGTCTCCGGCAGACCGAGCAGATGCCTGAGTTCGCGCACCCGCGCCTGCACCACCGCAGGCTGCAGCCTACCGCCCCGCACCCCTACGAAAAGCGGATCGTCGCCGGCAAGCTCGAAGGGACAGGCGCCGAGATAGGCCGTGAGCGCTTCCGCCACGATCGCGAGCAGCGGTACCACCCGCTCCTTGTTGCCCTTGCCCGTGACCCGCAGCTCGCCGGCGATGCCGCCTTCGCTTCCCCCGTTCAGATCCCTGCGGTTCAGCCCGAGCGCCTCGCCGATGCGCAGGCCGGCGCCGTAAAGGAGGAGGAGCACGGCAAGATCGCGCCGCGCCACCCACGGTTCGCCACCACGATCCGCCGCCGCCGCCCGCAATCCTTCGATCTGGCCGGTCGAGAGCGGGCGCGGAAGGGGGCGATGAAAGGATGGCGTGCGCATCGCCTTGAGTGCCGGATTGTGCAGGCCGTGACGGCGGTCGAGAAATTCGTAGAAACTGCGTATGGCCGCCATGGCTCTCGCCGTCGAGCTTCTGGCGTAGTTCTCCGAATGGCGCCAGGCGAGCCATGCGCGAAATTCCGCCGGTCGCATGGACACCAGCTTCGAAACGGATATCTCGCCGCCCTCATGCCCGGAAAGAAAGGTGACGAATGCGGCAAGGTCCTTCCTGTAGGCCGCCAGCGTACGCACCGACATGCGCTTTTCGCTCGCCAGCCAGGCGTCCCATTCACCCGCCAGCGCGCCGAGTTCCCCGTCTGCGAATGCCAGCATGCCCGTTCCCGCTTCCGTTCGGCCACCATGACCGCCCGATCCCGCCTCCGCGACGGCGCCCGCCGGCAGCAGCATGATCGCGTCGCGATGACACACAACGATTCGAGGCTACCAACGATTGCCTGCCATGAGAACGCCCGGCACACCGCGCGCTTCACTTTGCGGCACCATCGTGGCATCGGCGTACGACCGGAAGGCAAGGTGAAGCGAGCCACCATGCAAGGCGGCTCCAAAGCAACAGGAATCGCTCTATAAGGCGTATCATGACGACCGAGCGCATATCCGTTCTCCTGCCGCTGCCCTTCGATGGGCCGTTCACCTATACGGTCGCCGGCGATTCGCCCGCCGCCGGCATGTTCGTGCGTGTCCCCTTCGGCCCGAGAAAGGTGACGGGCATCGTCTGGGACCGTCCGCCGGACAGGGAGATCGCCGCGTCGAGACTAAGGGCGGTCGAGACGGTGCTCGACCTGCCGCCGCTCCCGACGGCACTGCGGCGGCTGGCCGAGAGCATGGCGGAAACCACCCTCTCGCCGCTCGGATCGGTCTCGCGCCTGCTCGTCGCCGTGCCGGCGGCGCTCGAACCCGGTCCCGTGCGCACCGCCTACCGCCTGGCGGCCGGACAGGACATCACGCGGTTCGACGAGAAACGGCGCCGGGTTGCGGATGCACTCGCCGGCCACGGCCCGCTGCAGGCAACGGCGCTTGCACGGACTGCCGGTGTTTCCAGCGGACTCGTCCGGAAGATGGTCGGGGCCGGAGAGCTGGAGACAGTGGAGATCGATGCCGACCGGCTCGACCTTCCCACTCGTTTTTCCGGCGAGGCGTTCGGGCTGACTGCATCGCAGCGCGATGCCGCCGACCGGCTGGTGGCGGCGCTCGACGCTCCCGACGGAGATTACTGGCTGCTGGAGGGCGTGCCGGGCTCGGGCAAGACGGAGGTCTATCTCGAAGCCGTCGAGGCGGCACTGGGCAAGGGCCGCAGCGTCCTCGTGCTGCTGCCGGAGATCGCCCTCTCGGCGCAATGGCTCAGACGCTTCGGGCAGCGTTTCGGCGTCACCCCGCCGGCCTGGCATTCCGGCCTCACCCAGGCACAGCGGCGCAAGACCTGGAAGGCCGTCATGCGCGGCGAGGTCAAGGTGCTCGTCGGTGCCCGTTCGGCCCTGTTCCTGCCCTTTCCCGATCTCGGTCTCGTCATCATGGACGAGGCGCACGACACGAGCTTCAAGCAGGAAGACGGGGTTGTCTACGATGCCCGGCTGATCGCGCGCAAACGCTGCGAATTCGAAGGTGCGGCGCTCGTTCTCGTCAGTGCCACACCCTCGCTCGAAAGCCTGCACGAGGTTCGGGGGGAAAGGCATCTCCTGCTCGAGGATCGCTATGCGTCGGCGCCGAAACCCGCCATCGGCCTCGTCGACCTTCGTCGCCGGCGACCGCCGCCGGGCGCCTTCATCGGCGACGAACTTCGCGAGGCGGTGGGCGAGGCCGTCGCCGCCGGCGAGCAGGCCATGCTCTTCCTCAATCGCCGGGGCTATGCGCCGCTGACGGTCTGCCGTGCCTGCGGCTTCCGCATGCACTGCCCCAACTGCACCGCCTGGCTCACCTCGCACCGCTACCGCCCGCGCCTGCAATGCCACCATTGCGGCTATTCGCGCCCGCCGCCCGACCATTGCCCGGAATGCGGCACGGTGGACTATCTCGCCGCCTCCGGCCCGGGTGTCGAGCGCATCGCCGACGAACTCGCAACCTTCATGCCCGATGCCCGCGTCGCCATCATGACCAGCGACACCATCCATTCGGGCGAGACTGCCACCGCCATGGTCGAGGCGATCCTCGCGGGTGCCGTGGACATCATCATCGGCACCCAGCTCGTCGCCAAGGGGCACCATTTCCCCAAGCTCACCTTCGTCGGCGTCGTCGATGCCGATATCGGCCTCGGCGGCGGCGATCTCAGGGCGGCCGAACGCACCTTCCAGCTCCTCTACCAGCTTGCCGGACGCGCCGGGCGCGCGGACCGGCCGGGGCGCGTGCTCATCCAGACCCGCGAACCCGGACATCCGGTGATGCAGGCGCTCGCGAACGGCGACCGCAAGGGCTTCATCGACGCCGAACTCGCCGAACGGCGCGAGGCGCACATGCCACCTTTCGGCCGCCTCGCCGCCCTGATCCTCTCCGGCCCGGACCACCGGATCGTCAGCGAGGAGGCCCGCCGCCTCGCCAACATCGCCCCCGATCTCGAAACCGTCCTCATCCTCGGCCCGGCACCGGCACCGCTGACCATGCTCCGCGGCCGCTACCGCGAGCGCTTTCTCATCAAGGCCACGCCGGACGCGGACCTTCCCGCCATCCTCCGCGACTGGCTTTCGAAAGTACGCCTGCCCAATCAGGTCAGACTGCGGGTGGACATAGACCCCCAGAGTTTCTTGTGATTGACATGAATCGGATCATCTTCCTGACCCATCCAGAAGTTGCGATCGATCCCTCCATCCTTGTCCCGGACTGGGGTCTTTCGGAACGCGGTATCGAGCGGATGCACCTCTTCGCCGACCGTACGCGCGACATCGCCTGGTCCCGCATCTTCTGCAGCCATGAGCGCAAGGCCGTCGAGGCTGCCGCCATCGTTGCCGCCGACCGCGATCGCGCGCCCTGTGTCATCGAAGCCCTCGGCGAGAACGACCGCGCCTCCACTGGCTATCTCGAAAAGACCGCCTTCGAGGCGCATGCCGACCGCTTCTTTGCCCACCCGCATGAGAGCATCGAAGGCTGGGAACGCGCCATCGACGCGCAACGTCGCATCGTCGCCGCCGTGAAACGGATCGACCGTGAGGCTCCTTTCCCCGGACATCTCCTCATCCTCGCCCACGGCGGCGTCGCAGCTCTCCTGCTCGCACACCTGCTCGGCGCCCCCATCTCCCGCCAATACGACCAGCCGGGCACCGGAGGCGGTTGCTTCCTGACCATCCACCGCCACCCCCTTCGTCTCCTGAAGGCCTGGCAACCGATGGAGGTCTTGCGCGGCAACGGCATGTCGCACGCGTCGTGAGTGCCGTGCGGCAAACCGCCCCTTCGGGAAATATCGGCCGGGTGCTTGTCGGTTGTCGGGGCTTGTGCTAACCGGCTCACGCCGTCGGAAAACGGGGGGTGGGACGCGCTTGCGCCGAACCCGCAAGGAGCGCCGCAAACGGGGGAACCCGGTGTGGCCCGTTTTGACGGGTGATGGTCTCGTTTCAAGCCGGGGAAGCCGAATTGTCCGCAAATTCAGCCGCAGCCTCGGGCCTGGCATCGCGCTATGCCACGGCTCTTTTCGAGCTTGCCGGGGAGGCCGGCGCGCTGGATGCGGTCGCCCTGGATCTTCAGTCCCTCGACGCCCTGGTCGAGGAGAGTGACGATCTGCGTCGCATGATCCGCAGTCCGGTGCTCACCCGCGACGCGCAGCGCAATGCCGTTCTCGCCGTCGCCGACAAGGCGGGCCTGAACGAGCTGACGAAGAAGTTCCTGGGTGTACTCGCCGACAAGCGCCGTCTGTTCGCGCTGGATCAGGTGAGCCGCGCCTATCGCGACATGCTGGCTGAGCACAAGGGCGAGATGACCGCCCGCGTGACCTCGGCCGTTCCGCTTTCGAACGAGCAGCTCGACGAGGTGAAGGCGGCGACCGCGAGGTTCGCCGGCAGGGCCGTGAGCATCGACGCCGACGTCGATCCGTCCCTTCTGGGGGGACTGGTCGTCCGCGTCGGCTCGCGCATGCTCGACGCATCCTTGAAGACCAAGCTGCAGCATCTTGAGCAGTCAATGAGAGGGATTGGGTGATGGACATCCGCGCCGCCGAGATTTCGGCGATCCTGAAAGAGCAGATCGCCAACTTCGGAACCGAGGCCGAGGTCTCGGAAGTCGGCCGGGTGCTTTCCGTCGGTGACGGTATCGCCCGTGCCTACGGTCTGGACGATGTCCAGGCCGGCGAGATGGTCGAGTTCGACGACGGTACCCGCGGCATGGCGCTCAATCTCGAGACCGACAATGTCGGCATCGTGATCTTCGGCTCCGACCAGGGCATCAAGGAAGGCTCCACCGTCAAGCGCACCAAGGCGATCGTGGACGTGCCGGTAGGCAGGGGTCTGCTCGGTCGCGTGGTCGACGCGCTCGGCAATCCCATCGATGGCAAGGGTCCCATCGAGTCGGACGAGCGGCGTCTCGTCGAAGTCAAGGCGCCGGGCATCATGCCGCGCAAGTCGGTGCACGAGCCGATGATGACCGGTCTCAAGGCCGTCGACAGCCTGATCCCCGTCGGCCGTGGCCAGCGCGAACTCATCATCGGTGACCGCCAGACCGGCAAGACCGCGATTGCCATCGACACCTTCATCAATCAGAAGCGCTACAATGACGCCGCAGGCGACGAGGAAGGCAAGAAGCTCTACTGCGTCTATGTCGCCGTCGGCCAGAAGCGTTCCTCGGTGGCCAAGCTGGTGAAGATCCTCGAGGATGCCGGTGCGATGGACTATTCCATCGTCGTCGCCGCCACCGCCTCGGACGCCGCCCCGCTGCAGTTCCTCGCCCCCTATGCCGGCTGCGCCATGGGCGAGTATTTCCGCGACAACGGCATGCATGCGGTGATCGTCTATGACGATCTTTCCAAGCAGGCCACCGCCTATCGCCAGATGTCGCTGCTGCTCCGCCGTCCGCCGGGCCGCGAGGCATTTCCGGGCGACGTGTTCTATCTCCATTCGCGTCTGCTCGAACGTGCCGCCAAGCTCAATGACGCGAATGGCAACGGCTCGCTCACCGCGCTGCCGATCGTCGAGACGCAGGCCAACGACGTGTC
>JAGREZ010000112.1:1172-1366 GCA_020446285.1 Geminicoccaceae bacterium | reverse complement strand
TACATCCCGACCAACGTCATCTCGATCACCGATGGCCAGATCTTCCTCGAGACGGATCTCTTCTATCAGGGTATCCGCCCGGCGGTGAATGTCGGTTTGTCGGTGAGCCGCGTGGGTTCGTCGGCCCAGACCAAGGCGATGAAGAAGGTCGCCGGCCGGATCAAGCTGGAGCTGGCGCAGTATCGCGAGATGGC
>JAGREZ010000112.1:0-1105 GCA_020446285.1 Geminicoccaceae bacterium | reverse complement strand
CTTCTCAAGCAGCCGCAATATTCGCCGCTGACCGTCGAAGAACAGGTCGTCGTCGTCTATGCCGGCGTCCATGGCTATCTCGACGCCCTGCCGGTTTCCGCCGTCGGCCGTTACGAGGAGCAGTGGCTGTCCGAGATCAAGAGCCGTGGCCAGGACGTCCTCGAGGCGATCCGTACCACCGGCAATCTCGACGATGCCACCGAGGCCAGGCTCAAGGAGCTGGTCGAGAACTTCACCAAGAATTTCTCGTAAAGGCGTCCGATGCCCAGCCTCAAGGACCTACGCAGCCGGATCTCCAGCGTCACCCAGACGCGCAAGATCACGAGCGCCATGAAGCTCGTTTCGGCCTCCAAGCTCCGACGGGCGCAGGAGGCCGCCGAAGCGTCGCGCCCGTTCGCCGAGAAGATGTCCGACATGCTCGCCAATCTTGCGGCGGGCGTGAAGGGTACGCCGGGAGCGCCTCTGCTGCTCACCGGCACGGGCCGTGACGATGTCCATCTCATCGTTGTCGCGACAGCCGATCGCGGTCTCTGCGGCGGCTTCAACAGCTCGATCGTCCGCGGTGCCCGCCGCCGGATCGGCGAATTGCTCGCCCAGGGCAAGACGGTCAAGATCATCTGTGTCGGCCGCAAGGGCCGCGACATGCTCCGGCGCGAACATCGCGAGCGCATCATCGACTATGTCGACGGTGTCGCCGGCAAGAAGCGGATGGAATATGCCGACGCGGCGATGATCGCGGAAAAGATCACCACGCTCTACGAGGCCGGCGAGTTCGATGTCTGCACCATCATCTTCAATACGTTCAAGTCGGCGGTGACGCAGATCCTCACCTACAGGCAGCTGGTGCCTGTCGAGGCGCCCGAGGCAAGGGAGGAGGAGAGCGCGGCCGGCGGTGCCAGGGCGCTCTACGAGTTCGAGCCGAACGAGGCCGGAATCCTCTCCGAGCTTCTGCCCCGCAACCTGGCGGTGCAGATCTTCGGGGCGATGGTCGAGAACGCGGCCAGCGAACAGGGCGCGCGCATGGCGGCAATGGACAATGCCACCCGCAATGCCGGCGACATGATCCGCAAGCTGACGCTCAGCTACAACCGCCAGCGTCAGGCGC
>JAGREZ010000611.1 GCA_020446285.1 Geminicoccaceae bacterium | reverse complement strand
CCAGCCAACCAGGTGAGCAGTTACCATCACGGGGGCACGTCCAAACTCTGTGTTCCGCAAGCGTCCTTGAACGAAGCTTGCGCGACCCTGTTTCCGCTTGGCAGCTTCTGCAGGTCAAAGCCCTTTCAAATCACGACTTTCGTGCGGCCCTGCACGATATTGATTCTGCCTATAGCGTCTATTGGTTGGTGGAGCTTCCGCAATTGCCGCCCCCCCGGTACATTCATTGCGAACCCTGCGCTGGAGGATTGCAGGGCAACCCACGGGAGGAAAAACCGATGAAATTCCTGAATTCCTGTGCACTCGTCGCACTCGTCGTGGCGGGGTCCACTGCATGGGCAGAAGAGAAACCCGCCGAAGTGAAAATCGGCATCACGACGTTCTTGTCCGGCCCGGCATCCGTGTTCGGTGTTCCTGGCCGCGATGCAGCCGAGATGATGATTGCCGAGATCAACAATAATGGGGGCATCGGCGGTGTGCCGCTGTCGGCCAGCTTCATCGACGAGGGCGCGGGCGGTGAGGCTCTGCTGTCAGAGTACCGCCGTCTGGTCGAGCAAGAAGGCGCCGATGCGATGTTCGCCGCCGTCTCCTCGGGCAATTGCACCAAGCTCGCACCACTGGCCGAGGATCTGAAGGTCCTCAATATTCTCTGGGACTGCGGCACCCAGACAATCTTCGAAGAAAACGACTACAGCTATAACTTCCGTACTCAGGGCAACGCGACGTCCGAGATGATGGCTGCGGTTCTATACGTTGTGAAGAACCTGCCCGATGCGGAGACGATCGCGGTGGTGAACCAGGACTATGCCTGGGGCCGGGACAGCTGGGCCATCTTCTCGGCGGCGCTCGCGAAGTTCCGCCCCGACATCAAGGTGGTTGCCGAGTTCTTCCCAAAGTTCGGTGCGCCCGATTTCTCCACCGAGGTCTCGCGCCTGCAGGCGCTGCGGCCCGACATCATCCTGTCGACCTCCTGGGGCGGCGACCTCGATACTTTCGTGCGGCAGGCCTCGCAGCGCGGCCTGACAAACACCTCGACCCTCGTCCTGCCGTTGGGTGAAAGCTCGCTGGAGCGTCTTGGCGACGCACTGCCCGAAGGTGTCGTCATCGGTGGCCGTGGGGATCACTACTTCCTGCACCCGAACCCGGCCGACCCCGAGGCCTTCAAGGCCTTTGTCGACGAGTTCAAGGCCAAGACTGGCGCCTACCCGATCTATCCGGTCTTCCACATGAGCCAGGCCCTCGCGGCTTTCACGGCCGCCTACGAGAAAGCGATCGATGCCAACGGCGGCGAATGGCCCTCGGACGAGCAGGTAATCGAAGCCATGAAGGGGCTCAGCTTCACTGGCCTTACCAGCGAAGTAACGCTGCGCGAGGATCACCAGGGGCTCGAAGACCAGTTGATCGGCACGACGATCCGCGTCGAAGGCTATGACTTCGCGGTGCTCGACAACATCATGATCTTCGACGCCGACGACATCACGACGCCGGTCGGGCAGATTTCGGCGGAGTGGATCGAGACCCTGACGCCGGAGTTTGTCGATAGCGTCGGCGTGGAGACCTACTCCTTCACGAAATGACGCTGGCCGGCTGGGCGGCCGCCGCACTCCCCGACGGTCGCCCGCGTTTCCTTTGTCAGGAGATGACTGATGAACGCTCAGATTCTTGCTCTGGCGCTATTTGACGGGTTATCCTACGCAGCCCTCGTATTCATGGTAGCTGTCGGATTGACGCTGATCTTTGGCGTTCTTCGAGTTCTCAACGTCGCCCATGGATCGTTCTTCGCCATGGGCGCCTACACCACCGCTTCCGTGGGATCGGCGATTTTCGCAGCTGGTTTCGCACCTTGGCTGGCCTTCCCCCTGATGGCTGTGTCTGCGATTTTGATCGGCGTCTTGGTGGGCGGCACGGTGGAGAAGCTTCTTCTCAGCCGGATCTACGAGATGGAAGATGTCCTGCAGATCCTGGTGACCTTCGCGGTTTTCATGATGCTTGAAGATGTTCAACGGCTGATCTGGGGCGTCCAGCCACTGTTCGAATCCACGGCCGTCAATCTTTTGGGCACGATCGAAGTGTTCGGCATTGTCTATACCAAGTACCAGTTGCTCTTTTTGCCTGCGGTGGCTGCTTCGGTCCTCATCCTGCTCCGTC
This sequence comes from Geminicoccaceae bacterium, assembly GCA_020446285.1. Taxonomy (GTDB): domain Bacteria; phylum Pseudomonadota; class Alphaproteobacteria; order Geminicoccales; family Geminicoccaceae; genus JAGREO01. Next base: position 12,610 of record JAGREZ010000611.1, on the reverse strand, counting down.
TCGGCCTGCGTCACACTTTGACCGGACACCTGATCCTGGCTGTGACCGAAGATCGCGAAGCTGCCATCTCTATCGGCATTGATGCGCAGAAGGTTTATCTCGTGACATTCATCGTGGGCGCTTCACTGGCGGCCTTCGGCGGAGCGCTGGCATCGGCGACCACATCGGTGATCCCCGGCATGGGCGCCGACATGATTGTGCTGTCCTTTGCGGTGGTTGCAACCGCAGGCTTCGGGCAAATCGAAGGCGCGGCCATCGCCGCGGTGCTGATCGGGCTTGGGCGCAGTTTTGCCGTCTATTTCTATCCCGAGCTCGAGGTTCTGATGCCGTACCTGATCATGTTCGTCGTGCTCCTGATCCGTCCCAATGGGCTCTTCGCTCCTGTCGAAGCACGCAAGATCTGAGGCGACATCATGAAACCCGCACTCTTTCTGGCAGGTATCCTGCTCTGTGCCATCGCACCCTGGATCATTCCAAACAGCCAGGTTCTGCTGACCATCGCGCTTTCCAAGGGGCTAGCAGTGCTAGGGGTTATCGTCCTGCTGCAAGCCGGGCAGGTGTCATTCGGGCATGCACTTTTCTATGCCATTGCTGCGTATGGTACGGCCTTCCTGGGCAAGTATTTTGGAGGAGGCGAGCTTTTCCTCGCCATGGCGATAGGGACGATCAGCGCAGCGCTGGCTGGATTGCTCGTCGGTCTCTTCGTCGTTCGCTACCGTCACATTTTTTTCGGAATGCTGAACCTGTCCGTCTCCATGATCTTCTTCTCCATCCTCGAGAAGTTCTACTTCATAACAGGCGGTTCGGATGGCCTCCGGGTCGAACGCCCCTCGGTTCTGGGTATCGCGATGGAACGCGGGCCTTTCGAAGTAGTGCTGTTCTATGTAGCTCTGGTTTGCGCTGTTCTTGCCATGATCCTGATCCATCGCTTCCTGAGCTCGCCTCTCGGCAATCATCTGCGTGCCATCAAAAGCAATGAGGTTCGTTTGGAATATCTCGGGGTTTCACCGCGGCTGGTTTTGCTGAAGGGCTACATAGTCTCTGCCGCCCTCTGCGGGCTCGGAGGATCACTGATGGCCGTCACGCTGGGTGTCGTCACGCCGGAATACGCCTGGTGGGTCCGCTCGGGTGAGTTCGTCTTCATTGCCATCCTCGGTGGATCGGGTTCGGTTGGAGGTGCCTTTGTCGGCGCTCTGGTCTACGAGGGCGTCCGCACCTACGCGTCGGCATTCGCCGCCGATGTCTGGCAGCTCATCCTCGGCGGTGTTCTGCTCGTCGTGATCCTGTTCGCGCCCAAGGGCCTGATAGGGTTCATCAAGCAGAGGAAGGCATCAAACCTTCGCCCGAGATCCTCCAAGTCGGCGGCCGGGGAGGCGCTCAGCAAATGACCGATCAAGTGATGATGGATGTACAAGGTTTGGAGATCCGCTTTGGCGGGGTCGTGGCGGCCGCAGGCATCAACTTCCAGATCTACGAAGGGCGCAACCTGGCTATCATCGGCCCAAATGGCGCTGGTAAGACCACCTTCCTCAACATGTGCACCGGCTACCTGAAGCCACACGCAGGAAAGATCATCTACGAAGGCGAGGATGTTGCCGGAATCGGGCCGCGCAAGCTGGTCAAGAAAGGTGTGGCGCGTGCATTCCAAATTCCGCAACTCTTTGCCGAGCACTCCGTTCGGGAGAACATCCTGATGGCCGTTGCCGCTGCCTCTGGGTACGAGGCACCGTTGACCCGTTTGGAGGATATTTCCGGGGCGAGCGAGGCCGATCGGATTCTTGAAATGCTGAAATGCAGCAACCTTGCGGAGCGGCCCGTGCAGGAGCTCCCCGAGGGCCAGCGTAAGCTGATCGACATCGGAGTAGCGCTCGCATTGAAGCCCCGGCTGCTGTTCCTTGACGAGCCGACCTCCGGCGTCGCCTCAACCGAAAAATTCGCGATCCTCGAGATCATCGCCGAGGCCCTGGAGGAGGAAAACGTCACTTCGGTATTCGTTGAGCACGATGAAGGGATCGTCGAGCGTTTCGCCGACGAGGTGGCTGTCTGGAACCGGGGCGAGGTTCTGTATCGTGGCACACCGCAGGATATTCTGACCCATCCGGACGTTATCCGCGATGTCATGGGAGGGCATGTGTAGTGCTTGAATTCGAGAAGATCACCGTCAGCCTTGGCGGCGTGCGGATCCTACGGGATGTCTCCTTCCGCATTGCGCAATCGGACACGATCGCCCTGATCGGCGCAAATGGTGCCGGCAAGACCACCACCCTCAGAACCGTCATGGGGCATGTGAAGTCGACCGGCGACATCCGCTTTGATGGTAAGCTTCTGTCAGATGTCCCGCCTGCAAAACGGTCCGGCCTTGGCATCGGCTATGCGCCCGAGGACCGGAAACTGTTCTCGGCCTTCACGGTGGAAGAGAATATACTGCTGCCGGGAAAGGTGGCCCGCTATTCGGCCTCCGAGATGGCCCGCGCCCTGGCAAGGGTCTACGAAATCCTGCCCGAGCTGAAGGAAATGGCCGGCCGCCCGGCGGGCAGCGTGTCCGGTGGACAGGGCAAGATGGTAGCCTTGGGCCGCGCCTTGATGGTTGGCAAGCGGCTCTTGATGCTGGATGAGCCGTTCCAGGGACTCGCGGCGGCGCTCGCCCGCCGCTACGCGGAGGCGCTGCGCGACCTGCGCGACCGCGATCCCGAAGTCACGCTGATCATCACTGAATCCAACCCCTCGCTGCTAGAGAGGTTCACCGACACGGCCCTGGTGATCGAACGCGGCGAGATCAGCGAGCGTGCATTGAAAGTGAAGCCTGTTGAGGCATAGGAAAGGGCCAGGCTTTATGTAGTCGGTGATGGCCGGGCATCGATGAAAGTTATGAGCGCGGTCGAAAGGCGCTCAGGTTTGGTCGCCAGAAGATCAATCTGCATGAGGTCTGGAAGGCATTTGAGCCCAAGACGCGGACTCATTTCCCGAGTTCAGCAGACATCTGTCTCATTACCGCAGACCCGCTCGAAGACGTAGCGGAAGTACTCCTCGCCCATGGTATCGAGATCGAAAAAAGGTATGGACCACCGAAGACGCCTTGATGCCCAAAGATCGATTAGTGCATCCTCGCTAGTGCATCGATCCAGACAGATCGCACGGATCTGTCTGGACAAATTGATGCAAAAACAAGGAGCTAGCATATTGGCGGATGAACGGAGTGAATGCGCCGGTGCACTAGTCAAATAACCTTTCCCTGCCAAATCCCACGGGAAACCAATTCTCTGACAATCTTTAGGGTCACCTCCTCTATGGTTCGGCCAGCGCGGGTCGACACCCGATCCGGGTGGCGCACGAGATGGACGGGGCGGGTCATAACCGGCTCGATGATTGGTACCTGAAGCAATTCCCCGCGGTCGACCTGCTTCTGACATGCCGCCGGCGCAAATATCGCGTAGCCGGAACCGCGTGCCACAAGCTCGATTATCTGCCGCATTGCATCCATCTCGACCACAACGTTGAGGGTCACATCTTGGGCCTCTTCGTACCGCCGGATCGTGTTGCGCAGGCCACTTGTCGGCAGGATCATATCTACCTTGGCCAGTTCGCGAAACGGGATCGGTTGGTCTGGCGAGGTTTCGAATGGCCAGGCATCGGGAGCCGAATAGAAATACAGTTCCTCGTCGATCACGTGCGTGCCGCTGTATTTCTCGACGTCCTTCAGATCGTAGAGCAGCGCCAGGTCGACCGTGCCATCCTCCAGCCACGGCGCCAGGTAACCGCTGATTGCTTCCACCACCTTCAGCCGGACGTCGGGATATTCCAGCCGGATGGTCTCGGCCAGGGGCACCGAGAGGACCATCGACGCCGAGGGCGGCATTCCGAAGGCAACAGTGCCACGGACACTCTGACTCAGTTCGCGAATGTCCTCGATGCAGCGGTCCATATCTGAGCAAATTCGTTTGGCGTGATCGAAAAGCACATAGCCTTCTTCCGTGAGCCTGATGCCCCTCGGTGACCGGTCAAGCAGCTTGACACCAAGTTCATCTTCCATCTTCTGCACGCTCTGCGAAAGAGAGGGTTGCGCGACGCCCAACACCTGTGACGCAACCGAAAGCGAGGGCGCTTCGGAAATCGCGAGGAAGTACTTCAGGCTTCGAATATCCACCGTGATCGCCTTGCTCTGCACGCCCCGGCTCCATGCCGCAAACGGGGGTCGCGTCACCGCACGCGATGACGACTTCGAGCAAGCATTCAAGAAACCTTTCGAAGAGGCAACTGATATTGGCAATGCCTATCTTCCTGGACTAGGGGCATCCATCGCGAAAATCACGGGGGTGCGGTCGCCCGGATTTCATCAATGATGGATCCGTCCCGATATTGCGACACCGCCACTATCGGCCCGACTGGTCGATCCGGTGTCGGTTTCGATGCCAATCTTCTCGCGTCCTGCGCGATATCCTCGATCGACAAGATCCGCAGATCGGTGCTTTTGAACCGCTCAATGAGATCAACCCGACGCGGGTTCACAGCTACTCCAGCCTCGGTGACCACAACATCCACGCTGCTTCCCGGCGTCGTCAGGGTCGTAACCTTGGGCACGATCTTGGCCCAGCCCGCAGCTGTCAGGCGTGTCGTGACCAGAGTCAGTGACGCGCCTTGCGCCGCATCGGCATGGCCACCGGACCCACCGATAATGCCGCCCCCGGACCGGGTGGTTACGTTGACATTGAAATCAAGGTCTACCTCCGCCGCGCCAAGCACCACGGCCGACAAGCGATCTACAACCGCGCCACCCACGTGCGGGCCGGCATACATGGCCGCCGACATCGCCATATGATTGGGGTTGTGGGCGAAGGAGGCCACTGCCTTGAGATCAAAACACTGTACGTCCAGCAAGCTGCGGAAGAGGCCAGCCTCCAGCATATCTACATGGAACCCGGTTATGCCCCCACAAGCAAAACTGCCCGTGACACCGCGTGCCGCCATTTCGCGCCCAACCGCTTCCGCTGTCGCGAGAGATATGCCTCCTGCGCCGGTCTGGAAAGCAAAGCCGTCAACCAGAAGCCCGCTGGCGGAAATCACCGCCGCGGTGTTTGCGGCAATCGCCAGGCTTTGCGGATCGGCCGCGGGCCGTGTGGCGCCAGAAACGATGCCGCCGGGGTCACCAATGGCGTCGATCTTGACGACGTAATCGACCTTGTCTTGTGCGATGTCGATGGGGCAGAGCGGGTAGGGGACAAGCGTATCCGTCACCGCCACGACCTTGGCTGCGTGCTCTACATCGACCATTGGGTAGCCCAAGGTCCCGCACGGCGCGCGCCCGGTTCGGCCTGACAGATTGCCCATCTCGTCCGCCGCGCAGGCGGCGACGAAGGCAACATCAATCGGCGCCTCATCGCTTTCGATGGCGCGGGCACGCCCGCCATGAGTGGTCAACCTGACCGGGGTCGGCAGCAACCCCTGGCTGATGGCCTCGCCAACTGGACCAGAGATGTAGCTTGTGGAAATTCGATCGACGACGCCGTTGCGGATATGTTCGACCAAGGGCGCGTGAACCGGGAAAAGCGATGTGGCGGAGAGATGCAAGCCGCGAAGACCGGCGCGAGCAAGTCGGTCCAATACCGCATTCAGGACCCTATCACCATTGCGGAGGTGATGATGGAACGAGATCGTCGCGCCATCCTTCAACCCGGCCGCGATGATCGCCTCGTCAAGCGTGTCGAGCCGCTTGGTCGCAAGGCCGCGCAAGCTGCTTCCTCCCTCGCGGATTACAGGCGGTGTGAAGCTAACATCCTGAGTTTCTCGCATCGTCCTTACTTCATCGGGATCCGAGACTTCTCGGTGAGTTCTGGAACAGCGTCGAACGGCTCGCGAGCGAGACCGAAGTCGGCGTCCGGGGATACTGGCGCTTCTTCGTCCTTTTGATCGCGACGATGATCATCATGCCCTCCCGTTGTGGTCGATCACGCGCTTGACCGGAACGCCTGCATCCATAGCGGGTCTCTCCTCTGGAATTTCCTTTGCGCGAGATCGCGGAAAGTTCACGGACGTCGCTCGGACCGGCGCCCGCCACCCCGCGAAGAAGGACTCAGAATGATCGCGGCAGGTCGAGCATATGCTCGGCCACATAGCTCAGGATCAGGTTCGTCGAGATCGGCGCCACTTGATAAAGCCGCGTTTCCCGGAACTTGCGTTCCACGTCGTATTCGTTCGCGAAGCCAAAGCCACCGTGGAACTGCAGGCAGGCATTGGCCGCTTCCCAAGACGCCTTGGCGGCAAGGAATTTCGCCATGTTTGCCTCGGCACCGCAGGGCACCCCGGAATCATAGAGCGCACAGGCCTTTTGCCGCATCAGGTTGGCCGCTTCGATTTCGATGAATGCTTCGGCAATCGGGAACTGGACACCCTGGTTCTGTCCGATGGGACGGCCAAAAACCTTGCGGTCGCTGACGTAGTCGATGGCCCGGTCAGTGAACCAGTAGCCGTCGCCGATGCATTCCGCAGCGATCAGTGTACGTTCCGCGTTCAGGCCTGTAAGGATATATTTGAAGCCCTTGCCTTCTTCGCCGATCAGATTTTCTTCCGGGATCTCGAGGTTGTCAAAGAACAGCTCGTTGGTCTCATGATTGACCATGTTGGCGATTGGCTTGACGACCATGCCGGACTTCATCGCCTCATGGACGTCGACCAGAAAGATCGACATGCCTTCGGACTTCTTCTTCACCTCCGCAATCGGCGCCGTCCGAGCGAGCAAGATCATCAGGTCGGAATGCTGGACACGAGAGATCCAGACCTTCTGACCGTTGACGACGTAGCGGTCACCCTTCTTGACGGCCGTGGTCTTGAGCTGGGTTGTATCGGTTCCGGTGGTGGGCTCAGTCACGGCCATCGACTGAAGCCGCAACTCGCCGGCCGCCAATTTCGGCAGGATGTCCTGCTTCTGTTTTTCCGAGCCATGCCGAACCAGCGTGTTCATATTGTACATCTGGCCATGGCATGCGCCCGAGTTTCCACCGGCGCGGTTGATCTCCTCCATGATGACCGACGCTTCGGTCAGCCCCAGGCCCGACCCGCCGTATTCCTCCGGGATCAGCGCGGCCATCCACCCCGCATTGGTCAAAGCATCGACGAACTCCTCGGGATAGGCGCGGTCTTCGTCCACCTTCCGATGATAGTCGTCCGGAAATTCGGCACAAAGGGCGCGCACGGCGTCACGGATATCCTGGTGTTCGTCGGTTCGCTGTTTGTACATCGGTTGTCTCTGTCAGCTAAACGTGTTCCCGATGCGATTTTGCGTATCCCACGCGATAGTTCAAATATCCGATATGGATCGGGGCTATAGGTTCGCTGAATATTGGGCGGAGTCGATCTCCTCGCGTCGGCGGGCGTGAACTACGCAAGAGTTCTGTTGCTACCGATGAGGTGAATCGATGTTGATGACCAAGCGCAAACCGGTCTCCGTTTCGGAGATCCTCGTCGAGGAGTTCATGAAGCCGATGGAGCTGACCCAGGCAGGGTCCCCGACACGAGTTGGCTTTTTTTGCGCGTTAAGCGGACAAAACGAGAACGTTTGAAATTCTGAGTGATTGGTGCGGAGATTTGCGGGAATTTTCATGCGGCGAGCAAGCTTTGGCTTGGATCTCGCAGCAAGCGGTATCCGTCAGGAGTTTTCGGCGGATCGAATGACCAGATATAGTCGCCGGTCAGAATGATGTGCTCCCAGCCCAGAGGAGCAATGTGTCGAATCAGATGATCGGGAATGGGTTGTTTGCGGGCGGTGGCCGCGGCGATGGCGCGATCGAGGTAGACGGTGTTCCACAAGATGATGGCCGAGGTCAGCAAATTGAGGCCACTTGCCCGGCTGGCCTGGGCTTCAGCGGTTCGATCGCGCAGTTCACCGAGGCGGTGATGAAAGACCGCGCGCGAGATTGTTGCGGCCTTCTCCCTTGTTCAGCTCTTCGGTTGCCTGACGCCGAAGGCCGGGATCGAGGATCCAGTCGATCGTGAAGAGCGTGCGAACGATTCGCCCCAATTCGCGCAAAGCACTGGCGATGCGGTTTTGCTCGGGATAGGCAGCCAGGCGTTTCAATGCGGTAGCGGCATCGATCGAGCCGTTTTGCAGGGATGCTGCGAAGCGAAGAAGATCATCCCATGTTTCGCGCAACAGCCGGATGTTGATCCTGCCATCGATGATCGGCCTGAGCGTCGGATAGGTCGTGATCGTCTTGAATGTGTAGAGCCGGCGGTCGCGGAGGTTTCTTATGCGGGGAGCAAAACGATAGCCGAGCAGATAGGTGATGCCAAAATTATGATCCGACACACCGCCGGTGTCGGCGTGATTGATCTCGATATCGAAATCACCGCCATGGTCGAGCAAACCGCCGAGCACGAAGGGTGTTTCTCCGGCGCTTGCCGGGATCAGCCTGGAATGGAAGGGCGCATAACGCCCCGAGATATGCGTGTAGAAGGCCGCCCCCGGCTCACGGCCGTATTTGGCGTTGACGACACTGCGGGCTTCGGCTGGGCCGCCGGCGCGAAAATGCTGACCATCCGAGCTGGCAACGATCATTTCGCCGAAGCGTGCGGCCAAGGGCTGGCGATGCTGGGCATCGACGATCGTGGCCAGTGCGGAACTGTAGGTTTCCGCACAGTCCCAACGCATCCGCATTCTGTCGCGGCAGTCCGGCAATCAGCCGTCGGCAGATTTCCCGCCGCGCCTTGAGAAGCGCCTGCCGGCAAACCCGATCGATGTGCTTTCTGGATGGCGCGATCAGATGCCGGAGCCGGCATTCGCCCAGATAGGCTTCGACGAGTTCGCCAGCATCGACCGCGGCAATGGCACGCTCTTCGATCCACTCGATCAGGGAATTCCGCCTGGCGCTCGTGACTTTCGACAGGCCAAGACGGGCGGCAATCTCTTTGCCGTGACGCCGTTGTGTCTCATACCGCCGGCCGTAGCCGGAAAAGTTCCCGGCAAGGGTTTCGGTCTGCTCGCCAAGATAGCGCAGGATCGAAGACGGTGGCTGTTCGCCTCTTTCCAGCAAACGGCCAAAATAGCGCAGGCAACAGAGCTGCAGCGCGAATCCGAGCCGATTGCCCGCACCACGATGGCTCATCACCCATCGCAGATCATCGTCATCCAGCGTGCAAAAACGGATAATCCCGTCTTCTGTCTGCGGAAAACCGAACAAGCGTTGTTCGTCCTCCTTTGTCAGCAGCGGCATGGCTGTCGGCGCGGTCATGGATCTCCCTTGGGTTCTTCTTGTGGTCGGGCTTTGAGTAGATGCCGTAATGGGTGCGCATCGGGGACAGACGATCATCGATGTGATCTCCAGAATGATGGTTCGCACGTAGGCCTGAACGTTTCGGGCCTCACCATCGGGAGAGACAGGCATGGAAAACTACATCGGGATCGACGTGTCACTTGAACTGAGCAGTGTTTGCGTCCTCGACGCCTCCGGCACGGTTTTGCGCGAAGCGAAAGTGGAAAGCGAGCCGGAAGCCATTGTCGGGTTTCTGCGGGGACTGCAGTTGCCGATCGCCCGCGTCGGTCTTGAGGCCGGTCCGTTGTCGCAATGGCTCCACGACGGAATTCGCGAGGGAGGATATGATGCGGTTTTGCTCGAGACTCGGCATGTCAAAGCCGCGCTTTCGGCAATGGTGGTCAAGACCGACCGCAGGGACGCGCGCGGCATTGCGCAGCTCCTCCGCATGGGCTGGTACCGTCCGGTCCATCGCAAATCGGCATCATCGCAGGAGATGCGCGTATTGCTTGCGGCGCGTCGACAAATGCAGGCCAAGGCGATCGATCTCGAACAGACCTTGCGTGGGCTGTTGCGTGGCTTTGGGATGAAGGTCGGCTCGGTGAGCCGGGGCAAGTTTGCGGCGCGTATTCACGAACTGGTCGCTGGCCAGGAAATGCTGACAAGGACGGCCGAGCCGATGCTGGCCGCGCGCGAAGCGATCTGGCGCGAATTTGCCAAGCTGCACCGGGAAGTGCTGGCCATCGTCAAAGCCGACGAGACCTGCCGTCGGTTGATGACGGCGCCGGGCGTCGGAGCGGTCGTTTCGCTGACCTTCAGAGCGGGTGTGGATGACCCGAGCCGGTTCGCCAAATCCAAGTCTGTAGGCGCCTTTTTCGGCCTGACACCGAAACGCTATCAGTCAGGCGAGACCGATGTCGTCGGCTGCATCACCCGCGTCGGAGACGCTTCGGTGCGCACGGCGCTTCACGACGCGGCCAACGTGATCCTGTCGAGGGTTACGCGTTTTAGCACGCTCAAGTCCTGGGCAGTGCAGGTCGCCAAACGTCGAGGAATGCGGCGGGCGAAGGTCGCCTTGGCGCGCAAGCTGGCGACTGTGCTCCATCGAATCTGGGCCGACGGGACGGAATTCGTCTGGGGCCAGGAACCGGTAGCCGCAGCGGCATAACCGAAAAGGGAAAGGTTCGAGCGGGGACGACCAACCCCGTTCCACGAGGTCCCGTCGCCGGGACGCGGAGATGGTGAGGCAGGTTGCGTTGCAGTGGCCGGGAAAACAACCGTATCACGCTGAGTAGATTGCTCCACCAGCTCCCTCAGATGGCATTGAGTGGCGGTCTCGAACCGACCACGGACAGAAGCAAGAAACCGGCGGCAGGATGCATTTTGGAGGTTGACGATCGAGGGCCCATTACAGAAGCAACGGAACAGAAAACTCACATAAGCTTGCCTACCGGTCGTCGATTCCGGCGGTTTTGGGATCGCGCAGCGGCCTGAGTTCACCACGCGCGATGATTTCTGGCAGGGTGAAGGCGTAGCGGCCGAGCATGTTGATGTGGCCAAAGCTCAACGGCGAAAGATGGGCGACGTCCTCGGGCTTCACTTCGTATCCTTCCTCGCGCAGTTGATTGAGGGCCGCATCCATATAGATCGTGTTCCATAGCACGACGACGTTGACCACCAGGCCGAGCGAGCCGAGTTGGTCCTCCTGGCCGTCGCGATAGCGCTGGCGCAGTTCGCCACGCTTGCCGTGGAAGATCACGCGCGCCAGCCTGTGGCGGTTTTCGCCGCGATTGAGCTGGATGAGGATGCGCCGACGATAGCCCTCGTCATCGATGAACCGCAGCAGGTAGAGCGTCTTGATCAGGCGTCCCAGTTCCTGGAGCGCGCGGGCCAGCTTTGTCGGGCGATCGTTGGTCTGGAGAGTGCGCGTGAGCCCGGCGGCCCGCACGACGCCGAGTTTCAGCGAGCCGGCGAGGCGCAGCAGATCGTCCCAGTGGTCGGCGATGAGACGCATGTTGATCCGGTTCGCCGCGAGTTCGTCGAGCAGGCCGTAATCAGCTTTCCTGTCCACCCGCCAGAACCGGGAGCCGCCGATATCGGCGATGCGAGGGCTGAATTGGTAGCCGAGGAGATAGAAGATTGCGAAGATCGTGTCGGTGTAACCTGCGCTATCCGTCATGATCTCGGTGGGAGAAAGCTCGGTTTCCTGCTCCAGAACGAGGGCGAGAAGATAAAGACTGTCGCGCAGCGTTCCGGGAATAGTGACTGCATTGAGGCCAGTGTACTGGTCGGACGCCAGATTGTACCAGGTGACGCCGCGCTCGTGTCCGAAGTAGTGAGGATTGGGGCCGGAATGAATGGTGCGCACCGGTACGACAAAACGCAAGCCGTCGGCTGAGGCAACTTCGCCGCCGCCCCAGGATCGGGCGAGTGGGATCGCGTTCTGGGCTGCCACCAGTGCTGCATTGGCGGCTGTCAGCGTTTCGGCGCGCAGGAAATTCTGTTTCACCCAGCTCAGCCGTGATCGGCGCAGCGCCGGGCTGTCGCGCCGGACAAGCGGCTCGAAACCAGTATTGCAGGCTTCGGCCAGGAGAACCGCGCTGACGCTCGTCGCGATGTCCTCGGCGCGTGAGCTGCCTTCGCTCGCGTGGGTGAAATGTTCGGCAAATCCAGTCCGAGCCTGTATTTCGAGGATAAGTTCAGGCAGATCGACATGCGGAAGCCGGGTCTCGATTTCGGTGCGAAGCGCCACGAGGCTTGGCGGTTCCTCGATCTTGTCGAGCCGCGCGACCGACAGATCGATGCCGCTGGCCGTCGTTTCGAATGACAGCGCCGGGTTGGCGGGCGCACGATCGGCGGTTTCCCGATAGGCGAGATCAAGGCGTGTCGAAAGCCGGGTCAGTTCCTCGTCGGCCGACGCCGAGACCCCGACCGTGCGACAAACGGCGGGGCGGGCCGCCTCCCATGCCGCGCCGGACAGAAGACCCTTGCGCGGATCGGCGTAGCGCAGCGAACGGGACGCAAAGACATCGCGCCGGCGGATCTTGCGCCGGAGTTGATCAAGTACGCACAGCCGATAGCCGAACAGATCGATCTTGCCGTCGGCCGCTTTCAGTTGACCCATCCACTCTTTCGGTGCGAATGCGGTCGGCGCGGGTCCAGAGCGTTTGCCGCCATCTTGAAGGGGGAATTCCCTCGAAGCTGCTGAAACGGACAAATTCGGTTTCATGCTGGCGGGATTGATCGCTTGATGCGGTCAATGGTAGCGACACCGACGTTGAAGTGCCGGGCAATGGCGCGAAGGGTTTTCCCATCCTTGAGCATTGCGGCGACCTCGGCCCGCTGGTGAGGCGTGAGGGTTGGCTTGC
>JAGREZ010000111.1 GCA_020446285.1 Geminicoccaceae bacterium | reverse complement strand
TTGCCGCCGCCGTAATTGGTGATGCGCTTGTCGGAACCCAGCAGGTTGGAGCGGTAGAGCAACAGCTCCGGTTCGCTCAAACCCCGTGCGTGGTTGTCGTCCCAGCGATTTTCCAGCTTGCCGCTCATTCGGCATTCTCCCCCTCAACGTCGGATGAACAGTTCTATAGCAGCGTGGCGGAGAATTGCCGACAGTCGCGACACCGCCGACCGAACCTTGCTTGCGCGATGCAGGCCGCTTGCGGGCATGGTCCGGTTGCGGCGTGGCGGCGCAAGGTGGATTGACGCATGCTTGCTTCCTCCCCGATGATGGTTCCGATTTTCGGGGAGGAACATGTTTCGATGGAAGGCGCGCTCACGCTCGAAGGTGTGACGAAGAGATTTCCGGGCGTCGTCGCCCTGGACAATGTCCGCTTCGAGATCCGGCCCGGGGAAGTCCACGCGCTTCTCGGTGAGAACGGGGCCGGCAAATCGACACTGATCAAGCTCGTTTCCGGTGTCTATCGACCGGACGAGGGCACGATCCGGATCGGCGGCGAGCCCGTCCGGTTCGAGAGCCCGCAGGCCGCGCAGGCCGCCGGCATCGCCACCATCTATCAGGAGCTGCTGCTCTTTCCCGAACTGACGGTGGCCGAGAACATCTTCATGGGGCATGCGCCGAGGGGCCGGTTCGGAGCTCTGGACTGGAGCCGGATGCGGGCCCGCGCGGTCGAACTCCTCGAGGAACTCGACATTCGCGATCTCGACCCGGACGCCATCGTCGGCTCGCTTTCGGTGGGCAACCGCCAGCGTGTCGAGATCGCCAAGGCACTGTCGCAGAATGCCCGTATCCTCATCATGGACGAGCCGACGGCGGCGCTCACCGAGCATGATGTCGCCCGGCTTTTCGGCATCGTCCGGCTGCTGCGCGAGCGCGGCGTCGGGGTGGTCTATATCAGCCATCGGCTCGAGGAGATCTTCATTCTGGCCGATCGGGTGACGGTGCTGCGCGACGGTCAGTATGTGGCGACGAAACCCGTCAGCGAGACCGACAATGACGATCTGATCGAGATGATGGTGGGGCGCCGCATCGACCAGCTCTTTCCCAAGATCGAGGCGCCCGTCGGCGAGCCTGTGCTGGAGGTGAGGGACCTGGTTCGCCGGCCCATGACCAACGGTGTGTCACTCACCGTCCGTGCCGGAGAGATCGTCGGCCTCTCGGGGCTGGTGGGGGCGGGACGGAGCGAGCTGGCCCTGACCATCTTCGGAGTGACACCGGCCGAAAGCGGCAGCATTCTCATCGAGGGGAAGGAAACGCGCATCCGCTCGCCGGGCGAGGCCAAGGAACTCGGTATCGCCTATGTGCCGGAGGATCGCGGCCATCAGGGGCTGGTCCGGCCCATGCCCATCCTGACCAATGCCTCGATGGCGATCCTGGACCGGCTGTCGAGGAACTCGGTGATCGATCGGGGAGCCGAGAAGGCGCTGGCGGAAGAAAGCGTGCAGCGCTTTTCCATTCGTGCGAGCGGGATCGAGCAGATCGTCGGCAAGCTTTCCGGCGGCAATCAGCAGAAGGTGGTGCTGGCCAAATGGCTGGCCACCGAACCGCGGCTGCTCATCATGGACGAGCCGACGCGCGGCATCGATGTTGGCGCCAAGTCCGAGATCCACAGGCTGATGAGCGAACTGGCGGGGCAGGGGCTGGCCATTCTCATGATTTCCTCGGAACTTCCCGAGATCATGGGCATGTCCGATCGCATCCTCGTCATGCGCGGCGGACGGATCGTCGCCGAGTGGGATCGTGCCGGTGCGAGCCAGGAAGCGATCGCGGCGGCAATGATGAGCGATGCGGAAGGTGAGGCCGCATGAAGCGTATCCTTCGCCTGTTCGCCAGTCAGGAATTCGTGCTGCTGGTGGTGATCGTCGCCATCATGGCGGCTGTCGGCTGGATCAATCCGCGCTTCCTCGCCGAACGCAACCTGCAGAGCATCTTTCTCGGCAATGCCTATATCGCGGTCGCAGCCATCGGCATGTCGATGGTCATCATCTCCGGCAATATCGACATTTCCGTCGGTTCGCTCATCGGTGTTCTGGCGACACTGAGCGGCACGCTCGCGGTCAACGGCGTGCCGGTCGTCCTCGCCTGGATCCTGCCCATCGGCGTCAGTATCCTCGTCACCACGTTCATGGGAATTCTGGTCGCCTATCTGCGCATTCCCTCGATCGTGGTCACGCTGGGCATGATGAGCGTGCTCAAGGGTGCGCTCATCGTTGCCACCGGCGGAACCTGGATCAACGACCTGCCGGACGGGTTCCAGCTGGCGCAGATGCGCCCGCTGAGCGTTCCGATGCCGGTCTGGTTCATGGTCATTCTCACCATCGGTGCGGCAGTCTGGATGAAGACCAGCGGCTTCGGCCGGTCGATCTATGCCGTGGGCGGCAATGCCGAGGCGGCGCGTCTCTCGGGCATCGACCGCGAGCGCACCATCGTCAAGGTCTTCGCCATTCACGGTCTCTTCGTCGGTATCGCCGCCATCCTGTTCGCCACACAGCTCTCCATCATCCAGTCAACCGTGCCGCCCAACCTGGAGCTCACGATCATCACCGCGTCGGTGGTCGGCGGGGTCAGTATCCTGGGTGGCACCGGCACGGTGATCGGCTCGACGCTCGCTGCCATCCTCATCGCCGCGATCGCTTCCTCGCTCATCTTTGTCAATCTCTCGCCCTACTGGCTCAGATCGGTGCAGGGTGTGCTCATCCTGCTCACCGTGCTCGCCGATCTGTGGCGACGGCAGCGGCAGCGGCGCGGGGCGCGGTCATGAGCCGGCTTCGTCACCATGCGCACGAACTCGTGCTGCTGGCGATCCTGATCGCCGCACTGGCCGTCATCTCGCA
>JAGREZ010000110.1:5248-7804 GCA_020446285.1 Geminicoccaceae bacterium | reverse complement strand
GTCCTGTACAGTCCGGCTTCTCCCCCTCCCGAAAAACTCCCGGAAAGCCAACGATCATGCGGGCCGATCTCTACACCGCTCCTGTCTTCTTCGTACTCGGCGCGGCCATGCTCCATGGCGGCTGGACGATGGACCGGCTGGCCATCCGCCAGATCCATCCCGCAAGCTTTCCGGGCCTCGTGCCCTGCCTGCTCGGGGGCGCGCTCATGCTCGCCGCCGTCATTCTCTTCGTGCAGGCACGGGGCTTGCGGCGTTCGGGCGGCGGCGCAACGGCGGATGAAACGCCGCCGGGCGGGAACCGCAGGCTGCTCGCGGCTCTCTCCATCTGCCTCGTCTATGCGCTGGTACTGGTCGGTCAGGTGCCCTTTCAGGTCGCCACGGCGATCTTCATCGCGGCCTTCGTCATCATCTTCGAACACGTCCTCGCCGATGAGCCGGCGCCGCTTCTCCGCACGCTGGTCGCCGCCGTGATCCTTGGCGTGGTCATCAGTGCCGCGGTAAGCCTGCTCTTCCGTTATGCCTTCCTGGTGCGTCTGCCATGATCGAGGGATTCGAACGCTTCGGCGATGCGCTGGTCGCGCTGTCCACATGGCACATGCTGTTCCATGCGCTCTGGGCGACGCTGCTCGGCATCGCCGTGGGCAGCCTGCCGGGCCTCACCGCGACGATGGGCGTGGCACTGCTCACCACGCTCACCTACTCGCTGCCGCGCGAGGCGGCGATCCTCGTGCTGATCTGCATGTATGTCGGTGCGATCTATGGCGGCTCGCGCAGTGCGATCCTCCTGAACATTCCGGGCACTCCGGCGAGTGCGGCCACCACCCTCGACGGCTATCCGCTGGCGAAGAGCGGTCGTGCCGTCTACGCGATGAGTGTCGCCACCACCGGCTCGACCCTTGGCACGCTGGTGGGCATCGTCCTGTTCGTGGCGCTCGCACCGCTCCTTTCCGACATCGCACTTGATTTCGGCTCGTTCGAATATTTCTGGCTGGCGGTGTTCGGCGTCATCATTTCCGGTCAGCTCACCAGTACCGGCATGGCCGTGAAGGGCTACATCGCCGGCATTCTCGGGCTGATGGTGGCCATGATCGGCGCCGACGGCATCCATGCGCATCTGCGGTTCACCATGGGCATGGATGAACTCAATGGCGGCATCGGTCTCATTCCGGCCATGGTCGGCGCGTTCGGCTTTGCCGAGGTGCTCACGGTCATGTGGCAGGCGAAGGCCGTGGCCATCCGTTCGACCCGCGACGCGCGCGCCGGCTGGCCGCGTTTCGCCGAAGCCTGGCGCTATCGCTGGACCGTCCTGCGCTCGGGCGTGATCGGCACCTTCGTCGGCATCCTGCCGGGCGTCGGCGAGGATATCGGCGCCTGGGCATCCTATGCCGCCGCCAAACGCGCGAGCAGGGAGAAGGACGAGTATGGCAAGGGCTCGATCGAAGGGCTGACCGCCGCCGAGACCGGCAACAGTGCTGTCGTTCCGGGTGCGCTCATTCCGGCACTGACGCTGGCCGTGCCGGGTTCCGCGCCGGCGGCGGTGCTGATCGCCGCACTGTTCATCCACGGCATCCGTCCGGGACCGATGATCATGATCGAGCAACCGGACTTCGTCTATCTGGTGGCGGTCATGCTGCTGTTCGCCACCGTCGGCATCTTCATGTTCGGCATCACGCTGGCGCCGGTCTTCGAGATGGTGCTGCGCATTCCCCGCGAACGGCTCATGCCGGTCGTGTTCACGCTCTGCGTGATCGGCCCCTACGCCCTGACCCAGCGGCTCTTCGACGTGTGGGTGATGGTCGGCTTCGGCATCATCGGCTTTCTCCTGCGGCGCATGGACTATCCGATGGCGCCGCTGGTGCTGGGCATCATTCTCGGCGACCTGCTCGACAAGAATCTGCGCCGCGGCCTGACCCTGAGCGATGGCGATCTGACACCCTTCTTCACACGCCCCTTGTGCATCGTGCTGGTGGCGCTGACCGTGCTCACCATTCTTACCAGCATTCCGGGCCTGCGCCGTCGCCTCGCCTCGATGTTCGGGGCGGGACGGGCCGCGGGATGAGATAGTCGTTGTTTCGCCGCATTTCCTGATCGTTCAGATGATTTCATCCGAACGGGAAAAGCTAGCCTGCGATGTGGCGATGGAGTAGCAACAGAGCATCAAGTGTAATTTCAATCGGGGAGCATCGATCCAATGATCCGTCGAACCTTTCTTGCCACGGCCGTTGCCCTTTCCGCCCTCGTGGGCGGCATGGCCGGTGCCGAGGCCGCATGGCCCGAGCGTCCGGTCACCATCGTCGTACCCTGGGGGGCGGGTGGCGGCACGGATGCCACCGCGCGCATTCTTGCCTCGCTGCTCGAGCCCGAACTGGGCGTGCCGGTCAATGTCGTCAACCGCACGGGCGGGTCCGGTGTGGTCGGTCACAGCGCCATCGCATCGGCGGAGCCCGATGGCTACACGCTCGGCATCGTCACCGTCGAGATCGGCATGATGCACTGGGCCGGCCTGACCGATCTGACCTATGAGAACTACACGCCGCTCGCCCTCTACAACGAGGA
>JAGREZ010000110.1:2926-5175 GCA_020446285.1 Geminicoccaceae bacterium | reverse complement strand
GAGCAGCGATCCGGGCACCTACAAGGGGTCCGGCACGGGGCAGGGCGGCATCTGGCATCTGGCGCTCGCCGGCCTCTTGCAGACCGCCGGCATGGAGCCGGACCGCGCTCCGTGGGTTCCCTCCGAGGGTGCCGCACCGGGCCTGCAGGATCTGGTTGCGGGCGGTGTCGATGTGGTTCCCTGCTCGGTACCCGAGGCGCAGTCGCTGATCGACGCCGGCCGGGTGAAGAGCCTCGCGATCATGGCCGCCGAGCGCAATCCGAACTTCCCCGACGTTCCCACCGCACAGGAACAGGGCGTGGACTGGCGTCTCGGCGCGTGGCGCGGTGTCGCCGGACCCGAGGGGTTGCCGCAGGAGGTGGTCGACAAGGTCGTGCCGCTGCTCGAGAAGATCCACGCCAGCGACGAGTTCCGCGACTTCATGAACGGCCGCGGCTTCGGCATGGTGTTCGAGGGACCCGAGGGATACCGCCAGTTCATGGCCGACAGCAACGAGGCTCTTGGCAGCGTGATGACCAAGCTCGGTCTCGCCAAGTAGTTCGCGAACGGCCCGGCGGCGCGGACTGACCCGCCCGCCGGGCCGGCGATCTCCGACCGGATGCCCGTCCGGGGCGCTGGCGGAGTTTTCCGAACCGCTGCCGGGGAGGCCAGTGCGGTGAAGTTCAACGATGCCATACTGGGGCTCGTGACCCTCTTGGGCGGACTCGCGATCATTCTCGAGGCGAGTACCTTTCCCGCTACCCATGGCCAGGCCTACGGGCCGGATCTCGTTCCCGACATCATCGGCATCGGTCTCGTCGGCTCCGGGATCGTCCTCATCGCCGGCGGCCTGCGCGCGCGCGCCGCGAGCGGCTGGATGACGATTACCGGTATCGGCCGCGAGCATCTGGTCGATGCCGGTGCCGTCATCGTCGCCATCGCCGCCTTCGTCCTGTTCGTGGGCTGGCTCGGCTTCGTCGCCGTCTGCTTTCTCACCACATGGCTGCTGATGGTGCGTTTTCGCGAGGGCGCATGGCTGTCCTCGGCGCTGATCGCCCTCGTCTTCACGGTCGCATCCGACTGGGCCTTCCGGTCGATGCTGCTCGTTCCCCTGCCGCAGGGCCATGTCCTGCCGCCCATGCCCTGGTGACGCCATGATCGACACGCTCCTTGCGGCCATCGCCCTCGTCGCCGATCCCTATGTCCTCTTCGTCATGGTCGCCGCCGGCCTGTTCGGTCTCTTCGTCGGCGCCATGCCCGGCCTGACCGCGACGCTGGCCACGGCCCTGCTGGTGCCCGTCACCTTCTTCATGGATCCCATTCCCGCCCTGGCCGCCATCGTCTCGACCACGGCCATGGCGATCTTCGCCGGCGATCTGCCGGGCGCGCTGCTGCGCATTCCGGGAACCCCGGCATCCGCCGCCTATGTCGATGACGCACACAAGCTGACGCTTGCCGGCAAGGCCAATGTCGGGCTCGGCACGAGTCTCGTCTGTGCCGTCATCGGCGGTCTCGTGGGTGCCACCATCCTCGCCTTCACCGCGCCGATGCTGGCCGAGATCGCGCTCAGCTTCTCGACCTTCGAATATTTCTGGCTCGCTACCTTCGGTCTCACCTGCGCGGCCTTTGTCTCCACCGGCCAGCCGGTCAAGGGGCTGGTCTCGCTGCTCCTCGGCCTGTTCATATCGACCATCGGCATCGACATCATGGCCGGCCAGCCGCGCTTCACCATGGGCTCGACCGAACTCATGGGCGGGGTGAGCTTCATTCCGGCGATGATCGGCATGTTCGCCGTCTCCGAGGTGCTGCGCTGGGCGCTCGGCACCACCGGCGGACGCGAGCGGCTTTCAACCGTGAACCAGGCTTCCGGCGCGATCTTCAGCGCCGGGCTCGAATCCGTGCGCCGCTACAAGGCGGGGCTCGCGCGCGGCAGCCTGATCGGCACGCTCATCGGCATTCTCCCCGGCGCCGGCGCCGACATCGCCGCCTGGGTCACCTATGCCATCTCCAAGAAATTCAGCCGCGAACCCGATCGTTACGGCGAGGGCCATGTCGAGGGACTGGTCGATTCGGGAGCGGCCAACAATGCCAGCCTCGGCGGTGCCTGGGTACCGGCACTGGTGTTCGGCATTCCGGGCGATACGGTGACGGCCATCGTCATCGGCATTCTCTACATGAAGGGCATGAATCCGGGGCCGATGGTGATGATCACCAACCCCGAACTGCTCTATGCCGTGTTCATGACCTTCTTCGTCGCCAACCTGCTGCTG
>JAGREZ010000110.1:0-2809 GCA_020446285.1 Geminicoccaceae bacterium | reverse complement strand
GTCGCCGGCGTCACCATCATGCTCGTGCTCGGCGTGATCGCCTTCGTCATGGAGGAAAACGGCTTCCCCGTCGCCCCCTCGATCCTCGGCCTCGTGCTCGGCTCGATGATCGAGCGCAACTTCATGCAGAGCATGATCAAGGCCGAGGGCAACCTGCTCGCCTTCTTCGAACGCCCCATCGCCGCAACGCTCGGCATCATCACCCTCGGCATCTGGACGTTCGTCATCCTCGGTGCGCTCCGAAAACGGATGCGTCAGGATGCGGGTTCGACCTCGCGGGTGTAGGACTGAAGCCGGTCATCCGCATCGAACTGCATGATGACGCGACCGAAGTCGAGCTCGCTGGAATCATCGGAAAAGACACCGAGGAACGGCACGAACGCGTCGGGCCGGGTCCTGTACTGTTCATATTCGTAGACGACGGTGTGCGTTCCGTCCTGCCGTTCGAGATCCGTGGAGGGCTTGCCCAGCTGTCCGATCACCTCGCTGCGTGTGGTCTGGCCGGCGGTGAAGCCGGCGAGCGTCTCGTCGCTGACATTGGTGCCGGTGGTGTTGCAGCCGGCCATCAGCAACGCGCCGGCGACGATCCATCCATGTCTTGTCACGGGGGCGATCCTCCTTGTGTCTGTTTATGGTACTGGCGCAGGCAGTTCGACGGCTCCGCCATCGGGGGAGGGGCGGATCACCTGCCGGATTGTCAATGCAACGCCGGCGGCTCTTCGTCAACGTCCGAGCCGCTCGGGCCGCATCCATGCCGCTTCCACGCCGCCCCATGCCGTATTCGCCGCGAGACGGTATTCGCTCAGTGTGCCCGCGAGCGCTTCTGCAACTGGCCGTCGACGATCACGCCGATGAGGATGACGGCACCCATGACGGCAAAGTTGAGCGAGCTCGGAATGCCCAGCATGTTGACGAGGTTCTGCAGCACCTGCAGCAGGACGACGCCGAGTGCGATGCCGATCACCGAGCCTTCGCCGCCGCGCAGCGAGCAGCCGCCGAGCACGGCCGCGGCGATGGCGTAGAGTTCGTAGAAATTGCCGTGTGCCGACGGTGAGACGGATTGCGTGTAGAAGACGAAGAAGACCGTGGAGATGCCCGCCATGACGCCGCAGAGCGCATAGGTGGCGACGATCACCGCACGGGTGGGAATGCCGGAAAAGCGCGCCGCCTCCTCGTTCTTGCCGACCGCGAAGATGTAGCGTCCGAGCACGGACTTGTGCAGCAGCACGGCCATCACCAGCGAGGCGATGATGAAGAAGATGAAGGTATGCGGAATGTTCCAGCTGCGCCCGGACATCAGCCATTCCAGCGCCTCGTAGCCGCCGGCATAGCCGAAACCCTCGGTGGAATCGTTGGTGTAGTAGCGGGCGATGCCGCGATAGATGAGCAGGCCGCACAGCGTGACCACGAAAGGCTGCAGGTTCAGCCGCGAGATCATCAGCCCGTGGATGGCGCCGAGTGCCGTTCCGCCGAGGATCACGACGATGAACACGATGGGCCATGGCAGGCCGTAATTGACCAGCAGGTCGAGAAATATGACGCCGAGCAGTGCCAGCATCGAGCCCACCGACAGCTCGATGCCGCCGGTGACGATCACGACCCCGAGACCCAGCGCCAGAAGGCCGAACAGGCCGATCTGGTTGGCAAGGTTGATCAGGTTCGTTGTCGAGATGAATTGCGGATTGATCATGGCGGTCACCGCACCGGTGACCAGGATGAGGATGAAAAGCCCCAGTTCTTTTCTAAGCATTCTCGAGCGCACTTTCCCCTGGCGACCTGCCGACGGCAAGGAGCATGACATTGTGTTCTGTGAACTGCGATCGTTCGAGGAAGCCACTGATGCCTCCCTCGTGCATGACGGCAATGCGGTCGCTCACGCCTATGACCTCTTCCATGTCGCTGGAAATCATCAAGATGGCCACGCCGCTGTCCGCAAGATTGCGCATGATGGCATAGATCTCGCTCTTCGCGCCGACGTCGATTCCGCGGGTCGGCTCGTCGAAGATGACCGCATTCGGGCGCATCGACAGCCACTTGCCGAGCACGACCTTCTGCTGGTTCCCGCCCGAGAGGTTCACCGCGTGGGTGGCAAGCGAAGGCGTCTTGATCGCGAGCGCCTCGCGCTGCCGGTCGGCGGCCCGCCTTTCCGCGGCCCGGTCGGGCAGGCCGTGGCGCACATAGGTTCCAAGATCGGCCAGCGTGATGTTCTGGTCGATGGCGAGATCCAGAAGCAGGCCGGCACGCTTGCGATCCTCGGGAACCAGATAGATGCCCCTGGAGATCGCATCCGACGGCACCCGGGCATCGACCTGTTCCCCGTCGAGCAGGACCCTGCCCGACAGTGCGGGATCGACACCGAAGATGGCATGGGCCAGTTCGGTCCGGCCCGAGCCGATGAGCCCCGCAAGGCCGACGATCTCGCCGCGGCGGAAGGCGAAGGAAACCTCCTTGTCCGGATGGGCCGGCGTGACCAGGCGCTCGACCACGACGCCGCTTTCGCTCGGTTCGCCCGCGGGCGGGATGTAGACCGACTTGAGGTTGCGGCCGATCATGAGGCGGATCATGGCATCGTGCGTGATGTCGTCGCCGGTCAGTTCGCCGACCTGCTGGCCGTCGCGCAGCGCCACGACCCGGTCCGCGATCGTCTTCACCTCGTCGAGGCGATGGGAAATGTAGATGATGCTGACGCCGTCCCGGCGCAGGTCGGCGATCACCTCAAGCAGCCGGTCGGTTTCCTTGAGCGTCAGGCTCGAGGTCGGCTCGTCCATGATGATGATGCGCGCATCGAGCGAGAGCGCCTTGGCGATCT
>JAGREZ010000109.1:5745-11185 GCA_020446285.1 Geminicoccaceae bacterium | reverse complement strand
TCGACCGCTCGGGTATCGCCCGCGACCTTTTCGATGCGATGAAGCTGTTCGCGGGACGCATTCGCGGCGGCGTGGCAATCCAGACGGTCTTCGTCTCGGTTATCCTCGCGGCCATGTCGGGTATCATCGGTGGCGAGATCGTCCTGCTCGGTCTGCTGGCACTGCCGCAAATGCTGCGCCTGGGGTATGATCGCAACCTCGCCATCGGTGTCGTCTGCGCCGGAGGCTCGCTGGGCACCATGATCCCGCCTTCGATCGTGCTGATCATCTACGGACTGACCGCAAACGTCTCGATCGGCGAGCTGTTCACAGCAGCTTTCCTGCCCGGTTGCATGCTGGCAATGTTCTATTGCGCTTATATTCTGATCACCGCCTATGTGCGGCCAAGCGCTGTTCCGGCCACCGATCCGACACCGGTCCCGCGCGAAGAAAAGATACGCCTGCTCAAGGGGCTGGCTCTGCCGTTGCTGGTCGTAGCGGCCGTGTTGGGTTCGATCTATGGCGGTATTGCGTCGGTAACGGAGGCTTCGGCCGTCGGTGTCGGCGGCGTTCTGCTCTCGACGGTCATCCGCGGCGAATTCTCCTATGCGCTGTTGCGCGACGCGGCGCTGCAGACGCTGGCCACCGTGGGCATGATCGTCTGGATCGGCATCGGTGCCACAGCCATCGTCGGCGTTTACAACCTGATGGGCGGCGTCAAGTTCGTGTCGGACATGATTACCGGCATTTCCGACAATCCCACGATCATCCTCCTGGTGATGATGGCGATCTTGTTCTTCCTGGGGGCATTCCTCGACTGGGTCGGAATAGCACTGCTGACCATGCCGATCTTCGTTCCGATCATCGTCAAACTGGGGATGGATCCGGTCTGGTTCGGTGTTCTGTTCTGCATGAACATGCAGGTCAGCTTCCTGTCACCGCCCTTCGGCCCGGCCGCATTCTACCTCAAGTCGGTGGCGCCGCCCGATATCAGCCTCGGCATCATCTTCCGCTCGCTGCTGCCATTCATCGCCTTGCAGATCCTCGCGGTCAGCCTGTTGATCGCCTTTCCGGGTATCACGGGGCGGTGATCTAGAGCGGATCCCGATCACATGCGATCGGTCTGCCGCTCTATCTCCTTGTTTCGCCGCGTTTCCTGATCGTTCAGGTGGTTCCACCTGAACGGGAAACTCTAGAGGGTGGAATGTTGATGGAGTCTGAATGTCCCCGTTGTGCTGCCGGCTTCGGAAGCCGCGGCTCTGGCTGGAGAACCGCCCGGTGATTGCACTCCGCTACTCGTAGCGTCCACGATTCATGGCGTTCCCCTCACCAGCAGCAGAAGCCGCCATCGACCAGCAGGTCGACACCGGTGCAAAAGGATGACGCGTCCGAGGCCAGGAACACTGCGGGGCCGACCATCTCATTGACCGAGGCCATGCGCTGCATTGGCGTCTGGCTTTCGAACTCGCGAATCTGGTGAACCATTTCGGGCCGGGTATTCATGGGCGTCGCCGTATAGCCGGGGCTGATCGAGTTGACGCGAATGCCGCGATCCACCCACTCCATCGCCATCGACTTCGACATGTGGATAACGCCCGCCTTCGAGGCGTTGTAATGCACCTGCGTCAGCCCACGATTCACGATGACCCCGGACATCGACGCAATGTTGATGATCGAGCCCTTGCCATGCTTCAGCATCGCATTCGCCTCGGCCTGACAGGAAAAGAACACGCCCTTCATGTTGATATCCATGAGGGCCTGATACTGGTCTTCGCCCATTTCCTCGGCGGGGTTGGCATTGGCGATTCCGGCGGCATTCACCGCGATCCCCAAGGCACCAAGTTCATCCTCGGTCCGCGCTACCGCCTCATCCAGTGCGGCACGATCCGTCACATCTGCGGCGATGGCGATAGCCTTGCGGCCGGCCCCGTCGATCATCCCGACGGTTTCGGCCAGACCGCCATCGGTGCGCCGGTCCACGCAGGCGACATCGGCGCCGCATTGTGCGAGGCCAAGTGCGATCCGCTGGCCGATGCCGCTGCCGGCGCCGGTGACCAGCGCCACCCGGCCGGACAGGTCGAACATCGCCGGAGCATTGAGGGGCTTGTCAGCCAATTTCCTTCTCCTTACCCAAAAGCCGTAGCCAGTTCCATGACCGAGACGTCATTGGCCTCGGCATGGTCCAGGATGCCGGTCTGCTTGCCTGCCGCCAGAACCAGGATGCGATTGGAGACGCCCAGCACCTCTTCCAGATCCGAACTGACGACGATAACCGCCACGCCATGCTCGGCCAACCCGTGAATGATCTCATAGATCGACGAGCGCGCACCGACGTCAATGCCGCGGGTCGGCTCATCCAGCAAGACGACGCGGGGGTTGCGGGCCAGCCATTTGGCAATGACGACCTTTTGCTGGTTGCCTCCGGACATTTCGCCGGCATTCTGGTGACCTTTGCCCTTGACCCCGAACCTGACAATATTGTCGTCGGCGAATGTCCTGACTTTTCCGGAACTGATCCAGCCGCGGCTGCCAACCGATTCGAAATTCGAATAGGCTATATTCTCGCCAATGCTGTGATCAAGGATCACACCCTGCAACTTGCGATCCTCGGGAACCAGAACCACCCCTTTGTCGATGGCCTCACGCGGAGATCTGGGAGTCATTTCCTGCCCGTCAAGGATAATCGTGCCGGCACTGATCGGGTCTGCCCCGGCGATGGCCCGCACCAGTTCGGTGCGTCCAGCACCAACCAGCCCGGCAATGCCGAAAATCTCGCCCTTGTGTACCGAGAAATTCACATCGCGGAACCTGCCGGATGGCGATGTCAGGCCCTTGACTTCAAGTACAGCTTGTTCGGTCGGCCTGGCCAGTGGCGGAAACATCTGCTCCATCGGGCGTCCGACCATGGCTTCGACAATGGTGCGGATCGGCAGGTCGGCTGTTTCGAACTGATGCACTTTTTCTCCGTCCCGCATGACCACGATCCGGTCGGCAATCTGCTTGATCTCCTCCAGCCGGTGGGAAATGTAGATCATGCCGACACCTTCGGCCTTGAGCCGGCGGATCTGTTCGAAGAGCTGTCTGGTCTCCTCTCCGCCAAGAGCGGCGGTCGGCTCGTCGAAGATCAGCATTCGGGCGTTCAACGTCAGCGCCTTGGCGATCTCGATCAATTGCTGGCTTGCCGTGGGCAGACCCTCGACCTTGCGTCTGGGGGAAATGTCCAGACCGAGACGTTTCAACCCCTGGGCTGCACGGCTCTCCATTTCCCGACGGTCGATGCGCCCACCCTTCATCGGATAGCGACCGACGAACATGTTCTCGGCGATGTCCAGTTGCGGCAGAAGCAGCAACTCCTGGTGGATCATGCCAACACCGGCATCGATCGCCTCGCGGGGGGTGGCGGGCGCGTAGGACGCGCCCTGCCAGGTCATTTCGCCAGAGGAGGGCAGCACCGTCCCCGAAATGACGTTCGATACAGTAGACTTGCCGGCACCGTTTTCCCCGAGTAGCGCCACGACCTCGCCGGGATGGATTTCCAGGTCGATGCCGTGAAGCACCTCGATCGGCCCATACGACTTCCTGATGTTCCTCAGCGTCAGGATGGGTTTCGTTTCTTTGGAACTCATGGCGCATCCTTTCATGGAACGGTGCCGGTGTGACGAAGAAGCCTACGGGTGGTTTTCCACGTATTTCTGCGCATCCTCGCCACAGGGAGTCAGGACAGCATTCGGGGTCTGGCGCTTTTCCACCGTTTCACCGGCAGCCACCTTGATAGCGGAATCGACAGCCAGACGGCCCATCAGCTGCGTGCTCTGGGTGGCGGTTACAATGAAGGGTCCATCGCACTTGGCCAGATATTCCAGCGCCGCGATATCGCCATCATAACCACCGATGATCACCTGATCGGACATGCTGGCCACGTCGGTTGCCTTCGCCGCGCCCATGGCCAACGCGTCGGCCTGACCGAAGATGATCTTCAGGTCCGGATTGGCCTGCAACATGTTCTGCGCGATGTTGAAGCCTTCATCCGGCGACCACATCTGGCTGTATTGTTGGGAAACGAGCTCAACGCCCGGATGTTCGTCGATGGCACGCTTGCAGCCCTCGAAACGCAGAACCTCCGGGGTCGTACCCTTCTGTCCGTGAATGATGGCCATCTTGCCTTCGCCACCGGCCTTTTCGATGATGTAATTGCAGACTTGGTATGCGGACTCGACACTTTCACCTGCAATGAACGTGTCCCCCGGCGCACCGTCGGGCTCGCGATCGACATTGATCACCGGAATGCCCTCGGCACGGGCCAGGCGGGTCGGCACGGCCGCGGCGGCGGCACCGGCCGGGATATAGATGAACGCATCGATACCCTGCGTGATCATGTCCTGCACCTGACTGACCTGAGTCGCGGTGTCATTTTTCGCGTCAACCACGATCACGTCGATGCCCAGTTCCTGGGTATATTTCTCGACACCCAGTTTGATCTGGTTGAAGAAATCCGCCTGAAGATTCGGCATCGCAAGGCCGATCTTCTTGACTTCGCCAGCGAAGCCGGGCGTGGCGACGGATATGGCGGCGAGCGCCGCCGCCGCGATGGTCTTGACGTTGGTCTTCATGGTCTTGTCCTCCTTGATGAGACATGCTGCGCGGCAGAGAAACTTCACTTGTTGCGGCCGCGACAGTTCTGAACAGGCAGGCTGTATGTCGCTTGCCCGATTTCCTAGCGCTTGCGGTGCTTGAAGGTTTCGGCGGCCACGGCCAGTACGATGACCAGACCGATGATCACCGCCTGCAGGAATGGTGAAACATTGAGAAGGTTGAGGCCGTTGCGCAGAACGCCGATGATCAGCACACCGATGATCGTGCCGCCGACACCGCCGGTGCCGCCTGACAGGCTGGTACCGCCGATGACCACGGCCGCAATGGCGTCGAGTTCGTAGGCCACACCCGAGCTGGGCTGAACCGAGTCGAGCCTCGCGGCCAGCAGCATCCCGGCCAGACCTGACAGCAATGCGCAGCCGGTATAGACAAGAATGGTCGTGTGCCTGACGTTGATCCCGGCAAGCCGTGCTACTTCGGGATTGCCGCCGATCGCGTAGAGCATCCGGCCGCCGGCGCGGTAGCGCTGGAACAGGATCGCGACCGCGAACACGATCAGCATGACCGCCACGGTCAGGGTCAGGAACCCACCATAGCGGATGATCGCGCTCATGTTGAACCAGGCCGGAAAGCCGATGATCTGCGAACCATCGGTGATCATGTTCGCAAGACCGCGCGCGATCGACATCATGGCGAGTGTCGCGATGAATGCCGGCACCTTGAACTCGGTTATCAGAAAGCCCGAGGCCGCGCCCGCGAGACCGGCAACAACCAGCGCACCGGAAAGCGCAAGGATCATGGGCATTCCCGCCTCGACGTTGAGGTAGCCCAGCACCATCATCGCCAGCGCCATGACGGAACCGACCGA
>JAGREZ010000109.1:0-5637 GCA_020446285.1 Geminicoccaceae bacterium | reverse complement strand
TCGGTCATCACTGTCAGAAACACGCAAAGAAGCAGCAATCCGACCAGCGGGCCCGTCGCGCCGCCAAGCGAAAAAGCCTCTCGCATGGATGATTTTTCCTGGCGCGGTATCTGCGTTGCCGCCATCGCCTCCTCCTCTGTGAATAATTATTCAATTCTGTTCGAAAATACATATCAAGCTGAACCTCTTTCGTCAAGTGCGGTCTGTCATCAAAGGTGTCGTTGCAGGCGTTGCCGAACCACATATCGCGAAGCGCTTGACAGAATTGCAGGCGAATGAATAATTCATAAAGAATATTTATTCGGGAGAAGTCATGGAACCTCACACCCTTCGTGCCACCGCAAGGCATATCCGGCGTCGCGACCTTCAAGCGGTCTTCGAAGCAGGTGCCGGTCATATCGGCGGCGAAATGTCGGTGATCGACCTTCTGACCGCGCTTTATTTCCACACCATGTCGGTCGATCCCCACTCTCCGCAGGATCCGCAACGCGACCGGCTGGTGTTGAGCAAGGGTCATACGGCCCTGGCTCTGTATATCGTCCTGTCGGAAAGGGGCTTCATCCCGAAGGACGAAATTTCGACCTTCCTCAAGCCGAATTCGCGCCTGAATGGCCACCCGAACCGGGTCAAGGTTCCAGGGGTCGAGACCAATACGGGGCCCCTCGGCCACGGTTTGCCGGTTGGCGTCGGCATGGCCAGGGCCGCAAAGCTCGACGGTGCGGATTGGCGCACATTCGTCATTACCGGTGATGGCGAGATGCAGGAGGGATCGAACTGGGAAGCGATCATGGCCGCCGCACAGTTCAAGCTGGACAACCTCACCCTGATCATCGACCACAACCGGCTGCAACAAGGTGCGCGTCTGGCCGATACCAATGATCTCGCTCCCCTGAAACCGAAACTGGAAGCGTTCGGCTGGGCAGTCGAGGAAATCGACGGCCACGATATGGAACAGATCTGCCGCGCACTGTCCCCTGAAACGGTGACCGCCGGCAAGCCGAAATGCATCGTCGCCCATACCAACAAGGGCCAGGGTATTTCGTTCATGTCCGATAATGTCGCATGGCATCACAAGGTGCCGAGCGAAGAACAGTATAAGCAGGCCATGGCCGAGCTTGAGGAGGCCGCGCAGTGAACATGCCCTTTGACACCGCAAGACTTCACGATTGCCGCGATGCCTTCACGGGCATGCTTGAAGAACTGGCAGCCTCGAACGGCAATATCGTCGCTGTCTGCAATGACTCGGTCGGTTCGTCCAAGCTTGGGGGATTTCGTGAAAAATTCCCCGGGCGTCTGATCAATGTAGGCATCGCCGAACAGAACATGGTCGGCGTCGGCGCGGGCTTGGCCAATGGTGGCAAGATCCCCTTCGTCTGCGCCGCCGCCCCCTTCCTGACCGGACGCGCGCTGGAACAGATCAAGGCGGACGTGGCCTATTCGCAGACCAATGTGAAGCTGGTTGGAATCAGTTCCGGCATGGCCTATGGCGAACTTGGCCCCACCCACCATTCGATCGAGGATTTCGCCTGGGTCCGCGCCCTGCCGAATGTGCCGGTCATTGCTCCAGCGGACCGGATCGAGACTGCGGCGGCGGTGAAATGGGCGGCCGAACATGATGGCGGCTGCTACCTGCGCCTCAGCCGCGTCGGCGTGCCCGACCTGCTGCCCGAAGGCCATGTCTTCGAACTGGGCAAAGCCGACACGCTGCGCGAGGGTGAGGATGTGACAATCGTCGCGAACGGCGTCCTGACCCATCGCGCAATGATCGCGGCCGCCTTGCTTGAACAGCGCGGCATTTCGGCTCGAGTGGTGAACATGGCCTGCGTTCGCCCGATTGACGAGGATGCGATCCTGAAAGCCGCGCGCGAAACCGGCGCAATCGTCACCTGCGAGGAACACACCACTTTCGGTGGTCTTGGCAGTGCGGTAGCCGAGGTGGTGGTCGACAGACATCCCGTTCCGATGGCACGGCTGGGGGTTCCCGGCGTATTCGCACATACTGCATCGGCAAACGCGCTGCTGGACGATTTCGGCATGTCACCCGAAGCCATCGCGGATAGCGTCTCGCAATTGCTGAAACGGAAGGGATGAAGGCATGGCGCAGCAGTCTGTTCTGGCAATCGACGAAGGCACGACCAGTTCCAGGGCGCTGCTCCTGTCCAACGCCGGCGAGATCATTGCCAGTGGCACTGCGCCCGTCCCCATTCATCACCCGCGATCCGGCTGGGTTCAGCAGGCTGCCATGGAAATCCGGAACGCGACGGCGCAGGCGGTTGCTGCCTGCCTGAACGCGGCCGCCTGCGCAAGGCAATTGCCCGAACAATTGCTGAATAAATAATCAATCCTTCGGGGGGCGGGGCATGTCTCGATTGAATGAACTGAGGATGATCGCGCGCGTCGCACAGATGTATCATGTGGAAGGTCAGAGGCAGGCCGCCATTGCGCAGCATTTGTGCATATCCCAGGCGACAGTCTCGCGGATGCTCAAAAAGGCGCAAGAAGAGGAGATTGTCCGGACGACAGTTGTCTCTCCCTCGGGCACCTACACTGATCTGGCGGCAGAGCTGCGGAACAGGTTCGATCTGCCCGAGGCCATCGTCGTGGAATGCACCGAGGACCGGATCGGCGCGGTCATGGCCCGTATCGGCGAAGCAGCAGCGTATTTCCTTGAAGCAACACTGCAAAGCGGCGAGATCATCGGCGTCTCGAGCTGGTCCGAAACCATCCTGCGCATGGTCGACAACATTCACCCGATGAAAAACGGCAAGGCCAGATATGTGGTTCAGACTCTTGGCGGCATGGGCGACCCTACCGTGCAGACCCACGCCAACCAGCTCACAACGCGGCTCGCGAAACTGACCGGTGCCGAGCCACATCTTCTGACCGCACCTGGTGTCGCGCAATCGCGAGAGGCCAAGCTTGTCTTGCTGGGTGACACTTATGTTCGCGAGACCATGGACCTGTTCGGCAAGATTACCCTGTCGATCGTCGGCATCGGCGCGATGGAGCCTTCGGGAATGCTGGCGCGCAGCGGCAATGTCTTTTCGTCGCGCGAACTGGCTGAAATTGCCGAGGTGGGCGGCGTTGGGGATATCAGTTTGCGTTTCTTCGACGAACATGGTCGTTTTGTGAAAACCCCGCTGGATGAACGGGTGATCGGCATGACCCTTGAAGAGATGTCACGAATCGACCGGGTCATTGCCCTTGCTGGCGGACAGGCAAAAACCGTTGCCATTCGCGGAGCGCTGCGTACCGGCGTGATTGACCTTCTGATCACCGACAAATTCACCGCTGAACGGCTCGTAGCAACCTGAAAACAGGTACGAAAACAGGAGAGATCAAGGCAATGCGATTCACCGATAAAACCGTTGTGATTACAGGGGGCAACAGGGGCATTGGCTTTGCCATGGCCGAGCGCTTTGCCAATGAGGGCGCGAAGCTGATCGTCGCATCAGTCGAGGAACAGGTCCATGAGGCTGCCGAAACCCTGCGCCAGGCCGGGGCAGAGGCGCATGGCGTCATCTGCGATGTGACCAACGCCGAACAGGTGCGCGAACTGTACGCTACCGCAACCGAACGTTTTGGCGGCGTCGATATCTCGATCCAGAATGCGGGGATCATTACCATCGCCAAGGTTGAGGACCTGCAGGAACGTGAATGGGATGCGACCATGGCCGTCAACACCAAGGGTGTTTTCCTGTGCTGTCAGGAGGCGATCCGACGCATGCGAAAGCAGGGGCGCGGCGGCAGTCTGATCAATACGGCATCGGGACAGGCACGGGACGGTTTCATCTATACACCGCATTACGCCGCCTCGAAGTTCGGGGTCGTAGGTCTGACCCAAAGCCTTGCCAAGGAAGTTGCTCTGGACGGCATCACCGTGAACGCTATCTGCCCCGGCATCATCAGAACCAAGATGTGGGATTACAACGATCGGGTCTGGGGAAAAATGCTGGGCGATTACGGTCCCGGTGAGTTGATGGAAAGCTGGGTGCAGAACATCCCCATGAAACGAGCCGGCGAAGGCAAGGATGTCGCCGGCCTCGTCGCTTTCCTGGCAAGCGAGGATGCCGCCTATATCACCGGACAGACAATCAATGTCGACGGTGGCCTGATCATGTCCTGATATCATCCACGTTTTGTGACAACAAACGCCGATACATGTGACGGATGTGGTTCTGGCTACCGAAAAACACGGCAAGGATGCGGACTGTCCGCGTCGCCTCGATCACCTCGAACCAGAGAACCGAACGATCCATCGTCAAGAAGCGAACACCTGGCCCGAATTCCTCGCGCAAGGTGCCCCTGAAAGGCAGTCGGGCCAGATCGTCAAATCGTGCCCTTATCTGCATCAACCGCTCTTGCGCCCTCGACATTGCATCTTCAGCGGCCTCACCGAAGCCGACATAGCTTTCGACCAGATGATCGTGGATCAGTGCCAAATCCGAAAGAACATCTTCGGCAATTTCAATCTTCCACATTGGCAGACGAACGACCCTGACCGAGCATGATCTCAAGTTGATGGTCGAATTCATCAGGAGACAGGAATGTCCCAGCCCGGCGATCGGCCAGAATCAACTTGAGCGCTTCGGTATCGGCCCGCTCGGTATCCATCCTGTCTCGCAACAGCTCCAGCCCCTGCTGGACAACAGCGCTGACACTGCCGAACCGGCCGCTTTCGACGAGGCTGCTGGCAAATGCGTGCTGCCGGTCGCTCAAGGATATGGATGATTTGACCGTCATATTCGATCCCCTTGGGTAGGACCTAGTCATACCATATTTGCAAAAACAGTCCATAGGCGTTCAGCCCATCGCTTTGACATCGACTCCAACGGATTCTCGCGGTGCCAGATCAGCCGCTTGCGATGCTTGTCGATCAACGGGATCAGGTCCAGCAGATACAGGCCAAAAAAGCAGGTGCTCGCCGATGCCCTTTTCGACGAAGGCGCAGATCCTGACACGACATACTGCCGGGTTGCTGGCGCGGTCCGCCGTATTCGGGTAGCCTGCCCGTGTGGCACGTTCCCCACCGGTACCGGAAGACGGAACCTTGATCCTTGCACCCTTCAGCAGTCCGGTCTGGCGTATTCTGGCCGAAGATCTCGCCGGCACGCCCGGTGAACCGGCACGCGCTCCCTTCGGCCGCTTTCACCATTCGGGCCAGTTCGCCGCCTACGCATCCCTTTCGGCGGAGGGTGCTGCCGTCGCCATCAGGCGTTATCTCGGCGATGGCGCAAGCCGGATCCTCGTACCGATGCGCCTCGAAGCCGCCCGCGTCGCCGACCGGCGCGGCAACAGGGATGCCTCCGTCGTCTGGCAGGACCGCCACGCCAGGGGCGAGCCCTCGCCCACCTGGGCATTCTCCGACGAAGCGCGGGCCAACGGTGCCCAGGCCATGCTCTACTCCTCCCGCTCCCGCCCCGACCTCTCCCACGTCGTCGTCTTCGAACGCGACTGCCTGCTGTTCGTCGGACCGATAACGGCGTTCGAAGACTGAACAGGCGGACACGCCCATGCAGCCGGACAGCGGCGTAACGAAGCTGCAACCATCGACCCGGCCAACCTCGGCGATCAGCAATAGCACGGCCCGCCTTCATTCAAGGCCGGTATAATGATACCGGCAGGCGATGATATCCA
>JAGREZ010000605.1 GCA_020446285.1 Geminicoccaceae bacterium | reverse complement strand
CGCTACTCGATCGGCTCGCTGCGCGCGCGCCTCTTCCATGACACCGATTTCGGCCTGTGGAAGTTCAACGCCTATCGCAACCATCTGTCCGCCGAACTCGACAGCGCCGCCACCTTCCAGGTCACCGGCCGGTCGGTCGAGGCGCGCAACGATGTGACCGTGGTCGGGGTCGAGAACCAGCTCATTCCGTTCGCCGGACATGCGCTCCGCATCGGCGGCGAATATCGGCGCAACACCTTCGGATCGGTATTTTCGGGCAAGACGGATGTCGGTTACGAGGTGATGGCGCTCAGCGGAACCTGGCACTGGCAGGCGAGCGAGGATCTGTCGCTGATCGCCTCGGGCAGGATGGACCGCCTCGAGACATTCGCCGACGGCCCGCCGCTCGCCCCCTTCAATGCCGACGACTACAAGAACGAATATAACGAGCCGAGCTACAATCTCGGCGCACAATACGATCTGACCGGACGCGATCGGGTGAGCCTGCTCGCGGCACGCGGCGTACAGACGGCGTCCTTGCTCGAACTCTCGTTCATCTTTCCGCGCGCGGCCGTCAACGGATTTCTCCCCGTGACCGCCGATCCGAGACTCAAGCCCACCGTCGTCGATTCCATCGAGTTCGACTATGAGCGCGACATCGATTTCCTCGACGGGACGCTGAATCTGGCAGTCTTCGCCCAGGAACACCGGCATCTCAAGACGGTTCCGGGCCTCGGGCCGTCCAATGTGGCGATCGTCAACGGCCAACCGGTCATCACCACCTTCAACGCCGGCGATTCGAAATCATGGGGTGCCGAGGCCGAGATCACGGGGCGGTTCGACCCCAACTGGAAATATGGTGCTTCCTACAGCTATCTGGACATGGATGACGATCTCACCCTGAACAAGGGGGCGATCGAGCAGCCCATCATGTATGAGGGAACGACACCGAATCACATCGTCAAGGGACAGCTCGGCTACGAGAACGGGCCGTTCACCGCCGATCTCTTCGTCCAGTGGCGTTCCGAACAGGAACAGATCAAAAACCTGAACGGTACCGCCTTCGGCATCGCCCATGTGAACAGCGACATCAATGCGGATGCCCGCATCGCCTACAGGCTCGGCGACAACATGGAACTCTCCTTCTCCGGCTTCAACCTGCTCGGCAAGGAGAATACCGGCACCGGCCTCGAGATCGACCAGCGTTTCATCGCCACGGTAAACATCACATTCAATTGACCACCCGGCTCGCGCCGGAACGCAACTGACCACCCGGCTCGCGTCGGACTGCAACCGACCCGGCTCGCGCCGGCGGTTGGTTCAGTGAAGGCGTGGGCGGCGGAGGAAATCGTTGCGGTCGGCCGAGCGGAGCTTGATGCGATGGCGCTTGTCGTCGCGCAGGATCGTCAGGTCGACGGTCATTCCAGCCTCGCCACCCGCCCAGAGCTGGCGATAGAAATCGGCGAGATCGCCGACGGGAACATCGTCGACGGCGAGGATGATGTCCGCGTCCCGGACACCGCCGAGATCGCCCGGCCCGCCGTCGGCGACATTGACGACGGTCACGCCATTGGGAGAATCGCTCGAAAAGATTCCGAGCCAGGGCCGTACCGGCGTTTCCGTTCGCCCCTTCTTCACCAGATCCTCGAAAATCGGTGCCAGAAGATCGATCGGCACGATCATGTTGCTGTCCTCGGTCGAGGATTCGTCATTGCCGACCTGCACCAGCAGGGAACCGATGCCGACGAGATCGCCCTGTGGTCCGATGACCGCCGAACCGCCCCAGGCCGGATGGGCAGGCATCGTGAAGAATGCCTCGTCGAGCAGATATTCCCAGTAGCCGGCAAATTCGCGCTTGCCGATCAGGCGCGACCGCATCGCGTGATCGAGGCCGGTCCCGGCGGCGACCACGAGTTCGGCACCGATGCCGACATCCGCCGACCGGCCGATCGGCATGACCGGCCGGTCGATCTGCCCGAGTGCCTGAACGATGCCGAAACCCGTGGCGAAATCAGTGGCGAGGGCGTGGCCGGGCACCACGCGTCCGGTCGAGGTGGTGAGCCAGATCTCGTCGGCCTCGTTGATGAGATAGCCGATCGTCAGGACGATGCCCCGCTCGCTCACGAGCACCCCCGATCCCTCGCGCTCGGTGCCGAGCGCCGACGCGGAGAAGGCGTCGGACGGGATCCGGGAATGGATCCTGACAACGCTGGCGAGCCGACGATCGAGGTCGAATTGCAAGGCACTGGCGTCGGGCTGCATCAGGCGTGGTATCAATGAATGGCCTTTCCGTTCCGACAACACCGGTCGATTTCGTCCATGGAGTCGAGAATGCAGCGCAGGGAGGATCCGTCAACCCGTCACTGCCTGCTGCCCGTTCAGCCTGTGCCCGATAAACAACCCCGCCGCAAGCAGCAGGGTATTTGCCCTTGCGTTCAAGCGCCACGCAGGCTGCGCTCCCGGTCGGTCGC
>JAGREZ010000604.1:1037-1791 GCA_020446285.1 Geminicoccaceae bacterium | reverse complement strand
TCGACGTCAAGGGTGAAATCTTCGAAGCAACCGCCCGGCACCGCCAGGCCGAAGGCGACGCAGTCTTCCGTTTCTCGCCATTCGATTTTGAGCACCCGTCGCATCGCTACAACCCGCTGGAACGTGTCGCGCGCATCGAGAACCTCGAGCGCCGCTACACCGAGCTTGCGAAAATCTCTGACTACTTCCTGACCGTATCGGACAAGGGGTCCGCAGGCGATTTCCTGACCGAGGGCCGCGAGCTCTTTGTCGCCGCTGGCCTGCTCGCGATCGAACGCGGCAAGCCGACCATCGGCGAAATCAGCCGCATCCTCTTTGGCCGCGGCGCGACCTCCGAGGTCTACCTCGAACACGCTGATGCCGTGAACCATCCCAACGCCGCACAGACCTTCCGCAAGTTCGCGGGCTACTCCGACCGCACCCTCTCCTCCCATGCCTCGGTACTCGGCGGTGCCGGACTCACGCTCTGGAACAACCCGGCAATCGATCGTGCCACCTCCGGCAATGACTTCTCCTTCTCGGATCTGCGCCGGCGGCCGATGTCGATCTACGTCGTGGTCAACGCCGACGACATCCGCTCGCTCGCTCCCCTCGTGCGCCTGTTCTTCGGCGAGCTGATCGCCACGATGCGGGCCACTCTTCCCGATCCGAAGACCGAGCCTTGGCCGGTCATGGTTATGCTCGACGAATTCGATCAGCTCGGCCCGATGCCGATTGTCGAACAGGCGTTGAAGCAACTCGCCGGTCACGGCGC
>JAGREZ010000604.1:0-1027 GCA_020446285.1 Geminicoccaceae bacterium | reverse complement strand
TCGATCATCACCCAGTCGATCCCCGGTCTCGACACCATCTACGGCGAGAACGTGCGCATGTCGCTCGAATCCGCCGCCGGCATGAAGCTCTACCTCGCCGCCAACGACAAGAAAACCGCCGGGGAAATCTCCGACGCGCTCGGCAAGACCACCAAACTCTCCGTCTCAGACAGCCTGTCGCGCGACCGCGACTTCGTGCAGCGCCGCTCGGTCAGCCGCCGGATGGAGGAACGCCCCCTCCTGACCCCGGACGAGATCCGCCGTCTGAACCCCGATCAGGCCATCCTCATTCCCGAGCGCCAGAACCCCCTCCTCGTCCATCGCATCGTCTATTACGAGGATCCGACCTTCCGGGCGCTCTTCGACGCCCAGAGCGGCCCCCTGCCCTACCCCTCCCGCGACGGCGCCCGGGTCCAGGGTCTCGCGGACCGGGTCGAAACGCTGGAGCGCCGGCTCGCCGAAATGAAGATCGTCGATTTCATCAGGCCCGCGAAGGATGGGGCAACGGTTCCGGTGCGGCCCGAACCGAAGCTGGCCGCGACCGTTTCCGCGATTGACGTCGCAGGAACCCTGGACGCTTCGAGAAGCACCAGCGCGAGTGAGCGCATTGCCTTGACCCCGGATCCCGATGCTCCAACGGGCGGCGGACTGGACGGTCTGAAGCCCGCACAGCAGGAGGCCGTCGCGCGGATGAACCGGTTCTTACAGAAGATCAGGGACCTCGGCGCATAGGTTCGGAAGGCGGTCCACCGTCAGCCATCAAGTTTGATGTCGTTGTCGACGCCGTTGCGCGGTTTTGGCGCTTCCCGGACCATGCAGTCGCAAAAAAACTCGGCCCGGCGCCTGTTGGGGCATGCGCCGGGCCGAATACGGAACCAGATTAGAATAACCGAGAGCAATGTGGGTGAGCTTACTCCTCGACAATCTGTCGGGCTAGCGTAATTTTTCAGCATATGCGCCCATGACCGATTAGCAGGCTTAGCTGACCCTGCAACAAAGTAATGCCAACGATTTGCATTTTCGGCCC
>JAGREZ010000603.1:1194-3255 GCA_020446285.1 Geminicoccaceae bacterium | reverse complement strand
ACCGTGGGCTGGTCCGTCATGGAGGTGGTCCGTGAAGCCAGTCTGCCGATCGAGGCCGCCTGTGGCGGTTGCTGCGCCTGCGCCACCTGTCATGTCTATGTCGATCAACCCTGGCTCGACAAGCTCGACAAGCCCGATGCCGACGAGGAACTGATGCTCGACGAGGCCTTCGAGGTGCAGGACAATTCCCGTCTCTCCTGCCAGATCAAGCTCAGCGACGAACTCGACGGCATCAGGATCACACTCGCCCCCGATTTCTAGTGCATCGATCCAGACAGATGCGGTTTCGACGGGGCTGGGCAGACTTTTAAATCAAGGGTAGAATTTCTTCAGGTCAGTATAGCTGGAGAGTTCTTTCTTGGATCTGCTTCCTGCGGTCATTGCCGGTATCATCGTCTTCATGCTTCACCGCCGGCTGGCGCGACTGGAAGCGCGCATTGCAAGGCTCGAACCGCCCGCTCCGGCCGAAGTGGCGAGGGGGCCATGGCAGCGGGAACGGACATCGCCAACGGCGAGCGCGCCTGTCACTGCCACCACCAATGTGGCGCTCGGGCGTGAGCCGCAAGAACGGCCGCGGGTTGACGGTACGCAGGTCTCCAGCGGATTCGAGGAACGGTTTGCGCGGCGCTGGCTGGTCTGGCTGGGTGCGGCGACATTCGCGCTCGGCGGCATGTTCCTCGTCAGGATCGCCGCCGATCATGGCCTATTCGGACCCGGCGCGCGCCTGTTGCTGGCTCTCGTGGCGGGTGCGGCGCTGGCCGTTGCCGGTGAATGGCTCAGGCGAAGGCCCGACACGAGCGAAGCCGTCGCCAGCGGTCGCGACTTCGTTCCGCCGGCGCTTACCGCTGCCGGCATGGCGACGCTCTTTGCCACGGTCTGGGCGGCGTATGCGCTCTACGGCTTCCTGCCACCGCTCATGGCCTTCGCGTTTCTCGCCGCACTCTGCGTCCTTTCCTTCCTGCTGTCGTTCCTGCACGGTCTCTTTCTCGCACTCATCGGGCTCGCCGGCGGCATGGCCGTGCCGCTTCTGGTTCGCACGGGTGACGCATCGGCGCCCGGTCTCTTCCTCTATCTGGCCCTGATCCTCGCGAGCGCATTCGGAGTCCTTCACTGGATGCGCTGGAAGAGCCTGTTCGTCACGGCGATTCCGGCGCTGGCGATCTGGGTCGCCTTCTGGCTCGTCATGCGGACGCCTCCGCCCGCGACCGCGACGATCGCATCGTTTCTTCTGGCCACGGCATGTCTCGGTCATGCTTTGCCGCTTGCCCGGGAGCGGTTTCGCGTCACGGATGATCACTGGCGTCGGCCACGCCTGCTGCTGGGTGTCGCTCTCGTTCCGCTGTGGCTGGTGCTGGATCCCTTCGACGGTGGTGCGGCGAGTTCGTTTACCTGGCTTGCCGCGATGGGCGCGCTCTCGATTGCTATCGCCCGGTTTCGCGGCTATCGCTCGATCGCACCGCTTCTGCCGCTTGCCGCCATACCGCTGGCGCTCGCGATCCTCGATCCCGGCCAGGCGGTCTGGATGGCCGATGGCAGGATCGTGCCCGCGCCCGACTCATGGAATTTCGAGCAGGCGATCCTGCGTCCGGCGGATATCGACGGCTATCTTCGCTGGTGCCTGATCCTTGCCGGCATCGCCGCTGTGTGCGGCGGTCTGTTCATCCATGGTGCCGCCTCGCCCGGGATGATGACCGTGATTGCGATCTTCATGCCGGTGGCTATTCTCGCGGTCGCCTGGCTGCGCCTTGCCGATCTCGGCCGAAGTGAGATCGGCTGGGCTTCGGTCGCGGCCGGCATCGCGCTTTTCGGCCTCGTGCTCGCCACCTTTGCCAGCCGTCTCGGTGCGCGCTACAGGGGTGCCCTTGCCGCATCGACCGCCGGTATCGCGGCTGCGCTCGCGCTCGGTGCCGTGATGGCGCTCGAACACGGATGGCTCGTCACCTTTCTCGTCACCGAGGCACTGGCCCTCATTCTCGTCTGGCAACGCTTCCGCATGCGAACGGCGCTCCTGCTCGCACCATGGCTCACCACCGCCGCGACGGGGCTGGCGGTCGTCTCGCC
>JAGREZ010000603.1:0-1137 GCA_020446285.1 Geminicoccaceae bacterium | reverse complement strand
GGGGCGATCGCGATCGGTCTGGTGCTGCCGGCGGCCCTTGCTCTCGCCGCCGCATGGCGTCTCGGCGGGCGCGGCGGTCCGGTCCGTCGCGTGCGCATCGCCTTCGAGGGCGCGGCCCTGCTGCTGGGCTTGCTCGCCATCGCCCATCTTGCCCGGCAGATGGCCGATATTGCCGGTGGCGGCCATCTCGTCGAGTTCGGCATCCAGATCGTCGCATGGCTCATGCTCGCCTTTGGCATCATGCGCCGTCAGGGCCTTGCCGGTCT
The DNA here is from genome assembly GCA_020446285.1 of Geminicoccaceae bacterium. Lineage (GTDB taxonomy): Bacteria > Pseudomonadota > Alphaproteobacteria > Geminicoccales > Geminicoccaceae > JAGREO01. The sequence continues at coordinate 871 of JAGREZ010000603.1, read as the reverse complement.
CGGGGGTGGGGTGGCATGGTGCCTGATCGCGCTTGCCGGAGGGTTGGCGATGGCACTTGCCCTTGCGCTCAATCCCGGCCTGACGCGTGAGCCCGTGGGCGTCTGGCCATTGCTGAATGCGCTTTTGCCGGCCTATGCGTTGCCTGCGCTGGTCCTGACCCTCTTCGCCCTGCGTTCGCAGCCGCCGGGGCTTGCCCGTGCTTTCGGTCTGGCGGCGCTGATCGAGGCGGGGCTATGGGGATTCTGGTCGATCCGCCATGCGTTCACGGGCTCGCCCATCGCGGGGCCGATGAGTGCCGGTGAGCACTATGCGCATTCGCTCGCACTCGTCCTTGCCGCCGCCGGGCTGTTGACGGGTGGCCTGCATTTCGGCTCGCTCGCCCTGCGTCGTGCCGGTCTTGCCGTCCTCGTGCTTGCCATCCTCAAGGTCTTCCTCCTCGACCTGGACCAGCTGGAAGGAGTCCTGCGAGCGGCGAGCTTCATGGGTCTCGGCCTTGCCATGATCGGCGCCGGACATGCGTTCCAGCGCTGGGGCCGCGCCTGACGCGACCAGCGCGGACAATCGTCTCGACCCATTGTCAGGCGGTGTTCTCGAACTCGGCGAAGGTCTCGATGGCGGGCTTGAGCAGCATGGCGGCGGTCACCAGCCGGCTCACGAGCCAGGACGCGGTGATCGGCGCCGGTTCGAGCTTCATGCGGTCCCGCAGATAGAGCCATTGATGGTGGGTGATGCCCAGACTGCCGAGCCCGAATCCGCGGGCCTTCCAGATCCGTTCGATCAGCGCCCTGCGTCGCGCGGCGCTCTCGACACTGTAGGGCAGCCGGATGAGCCGGCAGCCGAGTTCCATCAGGACCGGTTCATCGCGGCCGC
>JAGREZ010000602.1 GCA_020446285.1 Geminicoccaceae bacterium | reverse complement strand
GCCGGTCGTAACTGTCCTCCGTGATTTCGAGAAAGGGCCCCATATCGAAAATGGCGGCACCGTTGACGAGAATGTCGATACCGCCGCGGGCAGCCACGACCCCCTCGACCATGGCGTCGATGGATGTCCGGTCGGTGACATCCAGAGCGACGGCCATGCCGCCGATTTCGGCCGCAAGCGCAGCCCCTTCGTCGGCGAGAATGTCGGCCACCACGACAAAGGCACCTTCCTCGGCATAGCGGCGACAGATGGCGCCGCCGATCCCGCGCGCACCGCCGGTGACGATGGCGGTTTTTCCTTCGAGACGCATCCTTCTTCCCCCGTTTCCGTCTACCAGCAGGTATAGCCGCCATCGGCGACGACGATGGAGCCGGTGAGCAGGCTCGATGCGTCACTGGCGAGGAACAGCACCACCGAGGCGATCTCGTGCGGTTCGCCGCAGCGGTTCATCGGCGTCATTTCCATCCAGGTCGGATACCATTGCGAATTCTCGATCCCGGCCCGGGTCATGTCCGTGACGATATAGGTCGGAGCGACGGCATTGACCCGCACGCCGCGCTCGGCCCATTCGCCGGCGAGCGATTTGGTGAGCATGTGCACGCCCGCCTTGGAGGCGTTGTAATGTGCCTGCTCCTGCGGCTTGTTGGAGATGATGCCGGACATCGAGCCGATATTGACGATGGCCCCGCTGCCGGCATCGAGCATGTGCCGGCCGAAGGCCCGGTTGCACCAGTAGACACCGTTGAGATTGATATTGATGACCTTGTGCCACATCTCGTCGCTGCAGCTCTCGCCCTTGTCGTTACTGGCGATACCGGCATTGGCGACGAGAATGTCGACGCGGCCCATCGTGGCAACGACCCTGTCCGCGACCGCGGTGACCTGATCGGGATCGGTGACATCGAGTTTCTCGAAGCGGGCGTCGTGACCGTCACCGGCAAGCTTGCCGGCGGCGGCGTTCCCCACATCCTCCAGAATGTCGGCGATGATGATGCGCGCGCCGGCCTCGGCCAGCGCCTGCGCGGTTGCAAGGCCGATTCCCCGGCTGCCGCCGGTTATGACGGCAACCCGGTTCTTCAGATCGTATTTTTCCAGATACATGCGTGCATGTCCTCCCCTGGTCTCATGCTTCGTTTTCCGCTCCCCGCATCCGTTCGAAAACCAGACGCGGCAGCATCCGCCCCGGTATCGACCCGGACGGCTCGGATCCGCCGGCGCGAAAGCCGAGGCGGCGATAGAACCCCTCCGCATGCGGATCGCTCACGACAATGAGCCGGGCAGCGTTCGAACATGCAAGGGCCGAGTGAAACAGTTTTCTGCCGATGCCGCCACCGATGGCTTCGGGCGCGACGAAAAGCGCCTCGATTTCGCCGGGATCATCCCTGCCCATGCGGATGAATCCGCAATTGTGCCCCTTGTGACGCGCAACGAGGACGATGTCATCGACGAGTGCCGTGGCCGGCAGACGCAGTTCCCCGACACAGGATGCGAGGAACGCGTCGTCATATCCCCAATGTGCCTTCGAACGCAGCGCGAGTGCCCCGAGTGCTTCGAGGTCATCGGTGCACGCGGCCTCGATCGAAACATCCCCGATCATCATCCGCTCCGCTTCCGTCATGCGACGGGTGAACCATCCCGTCTTGTGCCATGCGACGGGTGACCATCATCGCATGGCGTTCGATCGGAAGCGACCGGCGATATGTCCTGCCTGCCGGTTCAGGCTGCCTTGGGCAGGTCCGGAACCCGTTCGAGAACCTCGAACGCGTCATGCCGCACGAAATTGTTCTGCATCGCGTCCTTGAGGAGATCCTCGGTGATCGTGCCGTTCTCGACACATTCCTTGAGCAGGCCGAAGAACAAATTCTCCTGATTGCGGTCCGGATGGCTCTTGTAGGTGCCGAGCAGGCCATAGGGGCCGAACAGCTTGCGCCGGGCGAACATGATCCAGGCAAGCGGCGAGTAGGGATTGTTCTCGGCGGGCACGAAATCGACGGGCAGGCCCGACTTCCAGGGCTGGGTCTTGCGCCGGGTGTTGTGGATCATCCGGGTCTCGGGACCGAGCTTGTCGAAATCGTTCCAGACGGGCTCGAGCTGGCCGATCGTCGCCTCGGGCTGATAGCCGAGATTCATCCAGGTCTTGTATTCCCGCTCGCGCCGGAACAGCGCATCGAAATCCTCGGAAACCTTCCAGTTTTCCAGCTTCGCGCAATCCATCAGCATCACCGACGACGCCGGATGACCGGCCCGGTAGCAGCAGCAGACGGATTTCCCCTGCATGTCGCGTTCGAGCAGCT
>JAGREZ010000108.1:2433-23055 GCA_020446285.1 Geminicoccaceae bacterium | reverse complement strand
GTCGGAGCTTCGCTCCTCCGGAGTTCGCCGCAAGCAGCGGGGAATGGACCCGAAGAGATTCACCCCGTGCCCGCTCGGCCCGTGCCCGCTCAGCCTGTGAAAGCCTGGATGCCCGTCTGTGCCCGCCCGAGGATCAGCGCGTGGACGTCATGCGTGCCTTCATAGGTGTTGACCGCCTCGAGATTCATGACGTGACGGATCACATGATATTCATCGGACACGCCATTGCCGCCGTGCATGTCGCGTGCCGTGCGGGCGATGTCCAGGGCCTTGCCGCAATTGTTGCGCTTGATGAGCGAGATGGTTTCGGGCGCCGCATTGCCCTCGTCCAGCATCCGGCCGACGCGAAGGGCGGCGTTCAGCCCCAGCGTGATCTCGGTCTGCATGTCGGCGAGCTTCTTCTGGATCAGCTGGTTGGCGGCGAGCGGACGGCCGAACTGCTTGCGGTCGAGCGTATAGTTGCGGGCGGCATGCCAGCAGAATTCGGCGGCACCCATGCTGCCCCAGGCAATGCCGAAACGCGCGCGGTTGAGGCAGCCGAAGGGCCCCCTCAGGCCCTTGACGTTGGGCAGCAGGTTCTCGTCGGGGACGAACACGTCATCCATCATGATCATGCCGGTGACCGACGCGCGCAGCGAGAACTTGCCCTCGATCTTCGGCGTTTCGAGCCCTTCCATGCCGCGCTCGAGAACGAAACCGCGGATCACGTCCTCATCATCCTTCGCCCAGACGACCAGAACATCGGCGATCGGCGCGTTGGTGATCCAGTTCTTGGAGCCGGAAATGCGATAGCCGCCATCGACCTTGCGCGCGCGGGTCCGCATACCGCCGGCATCCGAGCCGTGATCGGGCTCGGTCAGGCCGAAACAGCCGACGAGTTCCCCCTTTGCCAGACCGGGCAGCCAGCGCATGCGCTGGGTTTCGTCGCCATAGGCGTAGATCGGCTGCATCACCAGCGACGATTGCACGCTCATCGCCGAGCGATAGCCGGAATCGACCCGTTCGATCTCGCGCGCGACCAGACCGTAGGTCACATAGGAAGCGCCGGCGCCGCCATAGGCCTCGGGAATGGTCACGCCGATGAAGCCAAGCTCGCCGAACGCATTGAAGATCGCGCGGTCGAAGGTCTCATGCCGGTTGGCCTCGAGAATGGCCGGCATGAGCTGCGACTGGCAGTAATCGTTGGCGGCCTGCTGGACCAGGCGTTCCTCCTCGGTCAACTGGTCGTTCAGGAGGAACGGATCCGTCCAGTCGAAGGCGGAGAGTTTCGCGGATGCCGCACCTTCGGCACTGTTCGCAACGGCTGACATGACGGGTTCATCTCCTTGATCGGATGCGGGAATCGGACGCGGGAGGATCGGATGCACGCCGCATCTCCCGGACGCTCCCCTCGCATTGACGCCATCATAGCGCGTTCACGCGGATGTGGCAGCCCGCAACTCCGCGACCTGTTCGTCATTCAGCGGGCGTATGGCGCGGCCATGCAGCAGGAGATAGAGCTTCGCCGTCTCCTCCAGTTCCTCCATGGCAAAGGTCGCATTGTCGAGCGATGTGCCCGCCACCACGGGTCCATGATTGGCAAGCAGTACCGCATGATGCCGGCCCGCGAGCTTTTCCACGGCGGGGCCGAGCGCCGGATCGCCCGGCCGGTAGTAGGGCACGAGCGGCAGCATGCCGACGCGCATCACATAATAGGCGGTGATCGGCGGGATGACATTGTCCGCGTCGATCCCATCGAGACAGCTCACCGCCACCGAATGGGTGGAATGGAGATGCACGACCGCGCGCGCATCCTTCCTGTGTCGATACATGCCGATATGCAGGAATGTCTCCTTGGTCGGCTTGTCGCCGCTGATGTGCTTTCCGGCCTCGTCCAGCTTCGCGATCCGCGCCGGATCGAGCGTGCCGAGCGTGGCGCCCGTGGGCGTCATCAGCCAGCCATCCTCGACCCTGACGGAGATATTGCCGGAACTGCCCATGGTCAGCCCGCGCTCGAAGATGGAACGGCCGATGCGGGCGATCTCGTCGCGCGCCCTGCTCTCGTTCATGGCATGACCTCGAAGGCTCGTGTGAAGAAATCGACGCCGCCGAAATTGCCCGACTTGAGCGCCAGCGCCAGTTCGTGGCGGCCGATGGAAACGCAGGCGGGAACGCCCGGATCGATCTGCGCGCCGATGCGAAGCCCGCTGATGCCGAGCGCTCTTACCACCGCACCGGATGTCTCGCCGCCGGCGACGACCAGACGGCGCACGCCGCCCTCGACACAGAGCCGGGCGATTTCGGCGAGTGCATTCTCGACGAGCTCGCCGGCCCGTTCGCGCCCGAGCGCTGCCTGCGCGGCGGCGACCTCCTCACCGGAAGCACTGGCATAGACCAGCACCGGCCCGTCGGCATCCGCCTTGAGGATCTCCCCTGCCGTCCGCGCCACGTCATGGCCGTTCGCCAGCTCCTGCGGGCTGAGCCGGAAGGTGGGGCGGCGCGCGGACATGTGGTCGATCTGGCCGAGCGTGGCGGCCGAACAGGAACCCGCGATCACCAGTTCCCTTCCCGCGATCGCCGGCAGTCCGGCGGCACCGCCGCCTTCGCCGATCAGTCCCCGCTCACGAAAATTGCGCGGAAGGCCCATGGCGATCCCCGAGCCGCCGGTCACGAGCGGCATATCCGCAAGCGCCTCGCCGAGCACCATGAGGTCCTCGTCGGCGATGGCATCGAGGATCGCGTGTCCATGCCCCTCCCGCTCGAGTTCCACGAGACGGCTGCGGACCGCATCCGCGCCTTTCGCCACCACGGCATGATCGACCAGCCCGACCCTGCGCGGCGTCTGCGCCTGCAGGACCCGCACCAGACTGGAATCGGTCATCGGTGTCAGCGGATGATGCCGCATGTGGGTGTCGCCAAGGAGCGCGTCGCCAACGAAGAGATGGCCCTTGTAGATCGTCCGTCCCGTCTCCGGAAAGGCCGGGCATTCCACCGTCAGGCGGCTGCCGAGTGCATCCATGAGCGCATCGGCGACCGGGCCGATATTGCCCCTGTCGGTGCTGTCGAAGGTCGAGCAGTACTTGAAGAGGATCTGCACCGCACCGTTCGCACGCAGCCATTCGAGCGCGCGCAGCGATTGCGCGACCGCCTCGCCGGCCGGGATCGTGCGCGATTTCAGCGCGATGGTGACGGCATCCGCATCGGGCACCGGCAATGACGGGTCGGGAACGTCGATGAGCTGGACGGTGCGCATTCCCTGACGCACGAGCGTGTTGCACAGATCGGTCGCACCGGTGAAATCATCGGCGATCGTACCGAGCACCATTCCCATCCCAGCCTCTCCCCCCTGACTCTGCGAACCCGGCGAGCGGTCTTCAGCCCGCAGCCGCAGCCGCAATCCCGCCAGAACGCCGCCCGACGGCCGATGCGACCTTACGAGCGTTGCCAACCGGTATCAATCCACGCCTCCAGAATGCACCGGGGAGATCGCGGGCTTTCCCGATATCGCAAACGGGCCTAGCACAATACCAATCAAGAAGATTCCGGCAGACGCACACGATGGTCCATCTCGCTTCCCTCGCTGCCCTACTGGTGTCGGCGGGTGTCCTTCTTGCCGGCAATGGCCTGTTCGGCACGCTCATCGCCGTGCGGGCCAATCTGGAGAATTTCCCGCCGACGACCATCGGCCTGCTCGGCTCGGCATTCTATGCCGGGTTCATCGCCGGATCGATCTGGGCACCGCGGCTGATCGTGCGTGTCGGCCATGTGCGGACCTTCGCCGCCATGGGAGCGCTCTATGCAGCCGCCGCACTCATCCACGCCATGCTCGTTTCGCCGCTCGCATGGGGCATCCTGCGCGCCGCCGGCGGCGTCTGTTTCGCCAGTCTCACCCTCGTCCTCGAAAGCTGGCTGAACGCGCGAAGCTCGAACGAGGATCGCGGACGGGTGCTCAGCATCTACCGGCTCGTCGATCTCGGCTGCGTGACCGCCGGCCAGTTCATCCTCACCCTCGCCGACCCCCGCTCGTTCGAGATCTTCAGCTTCGTCGCCCTGTTCTTCTGTTTCGCGCTGGTGCCGCTGTCGATGAGCCGGGTCACGCCACCGCAGCCGCCATTGCAACCGAAGATGCGGCTGGGCTGGATCCTGCGCCTCTCGCCGCTCGGGGCGGCCGGCGTCTTCGGCGTGGGGCTCGTCAATGGCACCTTCCGCATGGTGGCGCCGACCGTGGCTTTCGACCTCGGCCTCTCGGTCACCGAGATCGCCTCGCTCATGAGCGCCTTCATCCTCGGCGGCGCGCTCCTGCAGTTTCCCATGGGGGCGCTGTCCGACCGCGTCGATCGCCGCACCGTGCTCATGATCGCCACCATCGGCGCGATGCTCGCATCCGCCTTCATGAGCCACCTCGCAACCCTCGGCGCGACCTGGTTCATCATCGCCGGCTTTCTCTTCGGCGGGTTCGCCGTGCCGATCTATTCGATCTCCATGACCCATGCCAACGACTTCGCCGGCGAGGACGAATATGTCGAGGTCTCGGCCGGACTGTTCCTCGTCTTCGGCATCGGTGCCACCGCCGGGCCGTTTCTCGGCTCGGCCGCCGTCTCGCTCTTCGGCAACGCGGCGCTGTTCTACTACTGCTCGGCAATGCACGGGCTGCTGCTGCTATTCGCCCTCTATCGCATGCGCTCACGGCCGACCGTGCCGGTCGGCGAACGCGGCGGTTTCGTCGGCCTGATCCGCACCTCGCCGGCACTCTTCCGCCTCGCCTCGCGGGTGCGGCGACAACAGGGCGATGAACGGCGGGACTGAAAGGACACCCACGAAAAAGGCGGGCCACCCCAAGGCGCCCGCCCCTCTCATCCACCGCCGGCTCTGCCTCGCAGGCTCAGCCGCCGGCTCTTTGCTTCATCATCGGCTCAGCCGCCGGCTCTTTGCTTCATCATCGGCTCAGCCGCCGATGACGGCCTCCTTCTGCGGCTCGACGGCCTGCTCGACCGGGCGGCGGGAGACCATGATCTGCGCCTCGCCATCGAGCACCTTGTTCTCGCCGACCATGCACACGGTTTCCATGACCACGCGACGGCGCTCATGATTGACCGACTTGATCGTGACCACGGCGCGGACCGTGTCGCCGGCGCGCACCGGAGCCAGGAACTTGAGGTTCTGGCTGATATAGATGCAGCCCGGACCCGGCAGCTTGGTGCCGATCACCGTCGAGATCATGCTCGCGGTCAGCATGCCATGCGCGATACGGCCACGGAACGCGGTGCCGCCGGCAAATTCCTCATTGAGATGCACAGGATTGGTATCGCCCGAGACACCGGCGAACATGAGGATGTCGGCATCGGTGATCGTCTTGCCGAAGGTGGCGGACATGCCTTCTTCGAGATCCTCGATGTAAAGACCGTGGTCGGACATTCCATACTCCTTGTCGGGACGGGCGCGAGAGGCTCCATGGGGCCGGCATCGCCACCGCCTGAGGTTCGGGCTCTGAGGGTCGGACTTCTGCAACGCAGCATGCCGATGCCGCATTGCGACATCAAGCCAGAAATAGGTAAAATGACATTTAACGGCGCGTGAAAAACGGACGGAGCATGGCGATGTATCGTGAAAGGATCTGCGGCCCGCACCGCTCCGGACACCGCATCTCCTTGCGAATGCGGGTTTTCCACCGCTGAAACGCGACACAAATCCGCATCTGACCGGCATGTGTACCGGATAACACCGCGACTTTTTGCCTTTTTCGAACACAATAGGAGAATATCTTGATCGAAAACATTATCAGTCGGACAACCGTTCCACCTCTCAAGATGACCGCACCGGGCCCCTCGCCCGCCGACCTGCGCCGGATGCTCGAGGCTGCCGCGGCGGCACCCGATCACGGCAGGCTCGTGCCGTGGCGCTATCTGGTCGTGAGCGGAACCGGCCGCGAGGCGCTCGGAGACCTGTTCGCCAGCGGTATCGCGGCGGAAAAGCCGGACACCTCGCCGGCGGAAATCGAAAAACAGCGCACGGCACCCATGCGCGCGCCGCTCATCATCATCGCCATCGGCCGCATCGACACCGACCATCCGAAAATTCCGGCCATCGAACAGATCGCCGCCGCGTCCGCCTCCATCCAGAACCTGCTTCTCGCCGCGCACAGCCTCGGATATGCGGCAAAATGGGCGACGGGCGCCCATGCCTACAGCGAAACGGTGCGCCGCGGGCTGGGCATTGCCGCGGGCGATCCTATACTGGGCATCCTCTATTTCGGCAGTCCCGCCCAGCCGCACGATCCTCCGGCGCGGCCGGATGTCGAGAGCTTTTCGGGGGTCTGGCCGCCGACATGAACCGTTCTCTCCGCCTTTTCCCGATACTGGCGCTTCTCCTCTGCGCCTGCGCCACCGAAGACCCGCAAGCGCTGCTCGAAGCGGACAGGGCCGACTGCGTCGCGCTCGGGTTCAAGCCGGAGAGCGAATCCTTCGCACTCTGCCTGCTGATGCAGGACCAGAACCGGCGACTTTCCTACATCGAGAGCCGTCTCGGCTTCATCGAACTGGACGTCAACCGGATCGACACGTTTCGCTATCGCTACCGCGACTGACCGCTACCGCCCGATCACACGACGCCGAGGATGCGGCGCAGGATCGTGGCGGAGCTGGCCGCGACCTCATGCACGAAGGCGGCGAAATCGTGGTTCGATTCGGCCCCCGCGAGATCGGACAGGGCGCGAATGTCGAGATGCGGGATGCCGAACGCCTCGCACACCTGCCCGAGCGCGCCGCCTTCCATCTCGATGGCCTTGCCGCCGAGTTCCCGGAAGAGGCGGATGCGCGTCAATTCACAATTCAGGAACTGGTCGCCGGAGAGAATCGTGCCGAAGGTGATGACCGGGGCACGGCCATCGCCACCCGCCTCGTCCGACAGCGGTTCCAGCCCGATCCCCTCGAGCGCCCTCTCCACCCTCCGCACGAGATCGCCCGCAACGGCGTAGCCGAGCCGTTCGGTGGGGTTGAAGAAGGGGACATGGCCAGCCTGATAGGTATGAATGCGCTCATCCGCGATCCAGCCCGCGTCATGCTGCAGGGTCCGGTCGGCAATGACGACATCGCCGATATGCAGTGCCGGATCGAGACCGCCGGCAACGCCGGAAAAGATGATCAGGCGGACACCGAAATGCTGTGCGAGCAGGGTCGCGGTCATGGCCGTGTTGACCTTGCCGATACCGGCCCCCACGAGCACCACCGCATGACCGTCGAGCATGCCGGAGGCGAATGTCCGCCCGGCGATGACCGTATCCCCGGGCCCCTCCAGCAGACCTTGCAGATGACCGAGCTCCTCGGGAATGGCGCAGATGATACCGATGGTCATGGGTTCGGGCCTTCCTGTCCGGCAAGGGCTTGCCTGCCCGGTTCTATGTCCATTACATCATGACGGCAACAGCGCCGCCGACAGCATGACGGCAACAGCGCCGCCGCCACGGGAATCGTTTCCATGACCATGCCATCGCGCCCGATCAACGGCCTCGATCACGTCCTTGTCGGGGTGCGCGATCTCGATGCCGCGCGCGCCGGTTTCGCGCGGCTGGGGCTCAACAGTTCCCCGCGCGGCAGGCATATCGGCTGGGGAACGGCCAATTACTGCATCATGCTGGAAGAGGATTACATCGAGATCCTCGGCATCGTCGATGCGAGCCAGTTCACCAACGGCCTCGATGTCTTTCTCGAAAGGCGTGAGGGGCTCATGGGGCTGGCGCTGGCGAGCGCCGACCCGCGGGCGACCCACGCGGCCTGGCGGAAAAACGGCCTGACCACGGCCGAATTCCGCCCGCTCAAACGTCTTCTCGAGGGAGAGGCCGGGGATATCGAGGTGGCGTTCGAGAATGTCATGCTGGACCGGAGCGAAACCGGCGGGCTTTCCGTCTTCGCCTGCCACCACCTCACCCCGGAGCTTCTGCGCCGTCCGGGCTGGACCCGGCATCCGGTGACGGCGACGCGGCTCAAGAGCGTGACGGTACTGGTCGACGACCCGCAAGCCATCGCCGAACGGCTCGCCCCGGTCTTCGGCCGCTCCTTCATCACCCGCACCGACGATGTCGTCGCCGTCCATGCCGGATCCGCCGTCATGCTGTTCGCGCGCCCGGAGGATGCGGCCTTCCTGCATCCCGCGTTCGAGTTCGCGTTCGGCGAACCCGGTGCGGCTCCGGTCCCGAGCGTTCTCGAAATCGCCATCCGCGACGTCGATGCGGCAAGACGCTTTCTCGATCTGCAGGATGTGGCTTACGGGCAGGAAGCCGATGGCGGCATCACGATCCAGCCCGAAGAGGCGTTCGGCGTCGCCATCGAGCTTACGCCGGGCGGCTGACCTCGATCAGATTGTCGTCATTGTCGCGAAAATACACGGATTCGAGCGGACCCGTGGCGCCGGTGCGCGCGACCGGCCCCTCGATCACCGGATAACCCAGCGAAGCCATGCGCGCGGCTGTTTCGGCGAGCGGTTCGTCCGAGAGAAAACAGAGATCGGCGGATCCGGGCGTCGGACGGGCTGCCTTCGGTTCGAAGGTGCGGTGAACATAGTGGACATTGATCTTCTGCGCGCCGAACGCCAGCGCGTGACGATCATCGCCGAATGTCACCCATTCCATGCCAAGCCCGTCACAATAGAACCGCCGCGTCTGTTCCTCGTCACGCACGGTAATGACGAGGTGATCGAGGGAGACGACCGTCATTGTTCCAGAATCCTCCTATATTCGTGGTTTGGCGGCCGGTTCACGGTTCGAATCGCCGGTGTTCGGCTCGCCTTTCGGTTCGATCAGAAGCACCTCGACTTCCTCCACCGCCCGCGGACGATGCACCACGCCCCTGGGCACGATGAACATCTCGCCCGCCCTGACCGGTCTCGAGGGTTCGCCCTCGATATCCATGACCATTTCTCCTTCGAGCACGAGAAAGAAATCGTCGGTCGTGTCATGCTTGTGAAACGGGAACTCACCCTTGAATTTCACCACCATGACATCATTGCCATTGTAGTCGGCTATCACATGCGGATCCCAGTGGGTGGCGACGCGCGCGAGTTTTTCCTTCAGATTGACGGTTTTCATGCAGGTCGTCCTTCGAGTGCCGGCGGTACGGGGCCGCCCGTTGCCCAGTCGAGGAGTTCGACCGTGTGCACGACGGGAATATCGGTGCCGACGCCGATCTGGATCATGCAGCCGATATTGCCGGCGGCGATGACATCCGGTTGCACACGCTCGATATTCGCGACCTTGCGTGCCCGCAGCCGCCCGGCGATTTCCGGTTGCGTGATGTTGTAGGTTCCAGCCGAACCGCAGCAGAGATGGCCCTCGGGAACATCCTTCACGGTGAAGCCCGCTTCGCGCAGGAGCCGCTTGGGCAATTCCGTGATCTTCTGGCCATGCTGCATCGAGCAGGCGGAGTGACAGGCGACGACGAGATCGATATCCCCGAGGCTCGCGCGAAGCTCGATATCGCCCAGAATCTCGGCGATGTCGCGGGCCAGCGCCGAGATCTCCGCCGCGCGCCCGGCCCACACCGGATCATGGCGCAGCATGTGACCGTAATCCTTGACGGTCGTGCCGCATCCCGAGGCATTGATGACCACGGCATCCAGTCCGCCTTCATCGCGCACCTTCAGCCACGCGTCGATATTGGCGCGGGCCGAGGCAAGCGCCTCCTCTTCCCGGCCCATGTGATGGGTGAGCGAACCGCAGCAGCCTGCCCCACTGGCGATGACCACCTCGACGCCATGACGCGTGAGAAGGCGCACCGTCGCCTCGTTGATCTCCGGCGCGAGCGCCTGTTGCGCACAGCCGGTCATGAGCACGACCCGCTTGACCGGGCGTTCGCCATGCGCCGCATGGGTTGCGGGAAGGTCCACCCGCGAGGGCGGCTTCGGTCCGCCGGCCGGTGCCAGTTCCAGCATCGCCCGCCACGATCCACGCAACAGGAAACGAAGCGGACGCACCAGTGCCGCACCCATGAGCGAGAGGCGGAAGAGCGTCGGGTCCGGCAGCACCCGCGCCAGAACCGCGCGCAGGAAGCGTTCACCCGCCGGCCGTTCATAGGTCGCCTCGATATGCGCGCGCGCATGATCGACGAGGTGCATGTAGTTCACGCCCGAAGGGCATGTCGTCATGCAGGACAGGCAGCTCAGGCAACGATCGACATGCCTGACCACGCCCTCGGTCGCCGGGCTTCCCTCCTCGAGCATCTGCTTCATCAGGTAGATGCGGCCGCGCGGGCTGTCGAGTTCGTCTCCGAGCACCTGGTAGGTGGGACAGGTCGCGGTGCAGAAGCCGCAATGCACGCAGGTGCGAAGGATCGTGTTCGCCTCGCGCAGGACCGGATTTTCGAGCTGCTGTTCACTGAAGAAGGTCTGCATCGATCAGATCCCCTCATACATCCGGCCGGAATTGAGCACCCGTCCGGGATCGAAGCTGTTCTTCACCCGCCGGCTCAGGGCCCGAAGCGGCCCGGCCTGCGGATGAAACGGAGCCATGGCCGAACGCAGCTCCGGGCTCGCGCGAACGAGCGTGGCATGACCGCCCGTTGCATCGACCCGCGCACGCAAGTCTCCGCGTTCGTCGCCAGTGGCCCAGATCAGCCCGCCGGACCAGTCGAACAGCACGTCCTCGCGCTCGCCGGCGATATCGGCGGCAGCAGTGGGCGCCGTCGAGATCCGCCAGAGCGGCGCCTGCCGGTCGAGCAGTGCGGCATCACGGATCTCGCGCCAGAGCAGGGCGGAACCGTCCGGATCGAGGCGCGCGCATTCGATTTCACCATCATGCAGGAGATCTTCCAGCCGGGAAATCCGGTAGGCCACCGACGGCGCCGGGCCTTCGATGCGCAGGGCCGCCACCTCGCCGCCCGCCAGGGAGACATCCGGCACGGTGGAGCGCGCGGCGGCGGCCGCCGGCAGCAATGCAGCACTCGACACATCGAACGCCGAGCCCATCGCCCGGCAGAGCGCCCCGAGCAGCGTCGCGCGCGCAGCGCCCGTCAACAGCAATGTCCCGCATGTTTCGGGCGCCGGCAGCACCTTGAACGTGACATGGCTCATCACCGCCAGCGTGCCCATCGAGCCCGTGAGCAGCTTGCACAGATCGTAGCCGGTGACATTCTTCACCACCCGCCCGCCGGTCTTGATGATCTGGCCATGGCCGGTGACGGTCTGCAGGCCGAGCAGATGATCGCGCGCGGCGCCCGAACGGATGCGGCGCGGTCCGCAGAGATTGGCGGCGAACACGCCACCGATGGTCTGCCGCCCGGCCTCGCCGCCCAGGATCGCACCGTAATCGGCCGGCTCGAAGGCGAGCATCTGCCCCTTTTCCGCCAGTGCCGCCTCGATCTCGGCAAGCGGCGTGCCGGCTCCCGCCGACATCACCAGTTCGTCCGGTTCGTACATGTCGATGCCGGCAAGCCCGGTCGTCTCCAGCACGGCCGAACATTCGACCGGACGACCATAGCCCGCCTTGGTGCCATTGCCGCGAACCTCGAGTGTCCGTTCCTCACCGACCGCCCAGGCGACCGCCTCGCGCAACTCGTCGATATTCACAGGTCTGCAATGCTGCCTGTCGCTCAAGCACCGTCTCCCCCGTTCGACCGTCTCTCGCGCACCTCTGGCGCTGTACGCCCGTTTTCTTCTCTGCCTGTGCAAGCTATAGCAGCGTGTTGAAGAAATGCCGACAGCCGCGACGGCCGTCGATTTTTGCCGCTGCGTGCGTCGCCTCAATGAGGTGCGGCGAAAAGGACTGGCGAACTTCGTCGGCGTTCGGGCGCGCAGCGCTGCTGCGCTGGCCCTCTCGCCTCCTCGTTTCCAGTCCTTTTCGTCTCGCATCGCGGCTATCGGCATTTCTTCAACACGCTGATATACGAACCGAGCCGCTCGCATCCACCCAAGAGCGCGCGTCATCCCATCGAGCGGGTCGATATCCCGCCGGCAATCGAGCGGGTCGATACCCCGCCGGTCGCACAAGCGATCGACAACAGGACGCGACCGGTTTCCAATCCATGCGGAGCATTCATGAGCGACAGCCGGACATGAGCGACAGCCGGAAAGGCATCCTTCTCGGTTTTCTCGGCGTGGCGATCTTCAGCCTGTCCTTGCCGGCGACACGGATCGCCGTCGCCGACCTGCCGCCCGAGTTCGTGACCGCCGTGCGCCTTGCCGGTGCGGGCTGTCTTTCGGCGATCTATCTCGCCTTCAACCGCAGCCCGCGCCCCGCCGCCGGCGAGCGGTTCCACCTTCTCGGTGTCATCACCGGTGTGGTCATCGGCTTTCCGCTGTTCTCCGCGCTGGCCATGCAGAGCGTCGATTCCTCCCATGGCGGCGTCGTGCTCGCCCTCTTGCCGCTCTGCACCGCCATTGCCGCCATGGCATTCGGAGGCGAGCGACCGGGAGCGTTTTTTTTCATATGGGCCGCACTCGGAACGCTCACGGTACTCACTTTCGTTCTTTATCAGAGCGATGGCAGTTTTGCGCCGGGCGATCTGTTCCTCGTCCTTGCAGCCATCTTCGCGGCGATCGGCTATGCCGCCGGCGGCGTCCTCGCGCGTCGCAGGCCCGGCCTCGAGGTCATCGCCTGGGCGCTTTTCCTCTCCCTGCCGCTTTCCGTTCCGACCCTCTTCGTGACCGCTCCATCAAACTTCGCGAATGTCGGCCCGAGCGCATGGGCCGGCACCGTCTATGCGACCGTCTTCGCCCAGTTCTTCGGCTTTTTCTTCTTCTATCGCGGTCTCGCACTCGGCGGCATCGCAAAGGTCGGGCAGATCCAGCTTCTGCAGGTCTATCTGACCATGGCCGCAGGCGCGCTGCTCCTCGGCGAGACCATCGATCCCGTCATGATCGCCGCCGCCGCCGCAACCGTCCTCTTCGTCTGGCTCGGCCGACGGGCTTGAGCGCGTCGAGGAAGCTCCGGATTCAGAACCGCTCCAGCTCCGGAAACGGCATCTGGCCCTTGTGGACATGCATCCGCCCGAGTTCGGCACAGCGGTGCAACTTCGGAAACATCTTGCCCGGATTGAGGATCTGGGTCGGATCGAAGGCGCATTTGACCCGCGCCTGCTGGTTCAGATCGTCCTCGGTGAACATTTCCGGCATCAGGTCGCGCTTTTCGATACCGACACCATGCTCGCCGGTGAGCACGCCGCCCACCTCGACACAGAGCTTGAGAATATCCGCGCCGAACGCCTCGGCATTGTCCAGCTCGCCCGGCTTGTTGGCATCGAAGAGAATGAGCGGATGCAGGTTGCCGTCGCCCGCATGGAAGACGTTGGCCACGCGCAGCCCGTACTTGGCGCTCATCTGCTGCATCCGGCGCAGGACATGCGCGAGCTCGCTTCGCGGGATGGTGCCGTCCATGCAGATATAGTCGGGCGAGATGCGGCCCACCGCCGGAAACGCGTTCTTGCGCCCGGCCCAGAAGCCGAGCCGTTCCTCCTCGCTCTGCGACACCTTGAGATAGGTCGCCCCCAGATCACGCGCGATGTCGGTGACCGTATCGATCAGGTGATCCACCTCCGCCTGCGGCCCGTCGAGCTCGCAGATGAGAAGCGCCTGCGCGTCGCGCGGATAGCCAGCGTTGCAGAAATCCTCCGCCGCGTTGATGGCCGGATGGTCCATCATCTCGAGCCCGCCCGGAATGATGCCGCGGGCGATGATCGTGGCGACACAATCGCCGCCCGCCTCGACGCTCGGAAATCCCATGAGCACCGCGCGCAGCGTCTCCGGCTTCTGCAGGATGCGCACCGTCACCTCGGTGACGACCCCGAGCAGCCCCTCGGAGCCGGTCATCAGCCCGAGCAGGTCGTACCCCTCGGCATCGAGGTGACGACCGCCGAGACGGATGACGTCGCCATTGGTCAGCACCATTTCCAGACCCAGCACATTATTGGTGGTGAGCCCGTATTTCAGGCAATGCACGCCGCCCGAATTCTCGCCGATATTGCCGCCGATGGTGCAGGCGATCTGCGAGGACGGGTCCGGCGCGTAATAGAATCCCTCATGCTCCACCGCGCGGGTGATGCCGAGATTGGTCACGCCCGGCTGCGTGACCACACAGCGATTGGCCCAGTCGATATCGAGGATCCGGTTGAACTTGCCCATGCCCAGCACGATCCCGTCGGTCACCGGCAGGGCACCGCCGCTGAGCGAGGTTCCGGCACCGCGCGGCACGACCTTGATCCGCTCGCGGTCGCAAAGGGCCAGTACCTTCGACACCTGCTCCACCGTCTCCGGCAGAACCACCGCCATCGGCACCTGCCGATAGGTGGAGAGCGCATCGCACTCATAGGCGCGCAGTTCCTCGGGCGTGGAGATCACGCCCTCGCCCGGCACGATCCCGCGGAGCGCATCGATGAGCCAGTCGCGCTTGGCAATCGCCTCCGCGTCCGGCTCCGGCATGGCAATTCCGCTCATCCTTCCTCTCCCGCTCCCGCTCCCGCCGCCACCATCCGGCCATCCGGCCGGCTCACCGACCGGCGCATGACCATGGCCGCTATTCCGCTCTCGCCGTCGCCGCAATCACGCGTGCGGCCGCATTCGACGAACCCTTTCGAACGATAGAAGGCGATGGCGCTCCTGCCGAGAAGATCGACCTCGAGCTCCATCGTCTCCGCCCCCGCCCCCAGCCTCGCCTCCAGTTCGAACAGGAACCGTCCGCCAAGGCCGCGCCGCTGGCAATCCGGATCGACATAGAGACGGCGCAGCCAGGCGACCGGCCCGCCGGGCGACTGCAGGAACGCATGGCCGACCAGCCTGTCGCCGGCAAACGCCAGCAGGAACACCGCTGCACCATCGCCGATATCCGCCAGCAGGCTGTCGCGGCCATGCCAGCGCCGCGTGATCGCCTCGACCCGTTCGAGACCGTGCCGCGGCGCATAGGTATGGCGCCATACATCCCGCAGGAACATGCTCACCGCATCGACATCCCGGGGTTCGCCCGGCCGGATGACGATGGGTTCGATCACGCGCCGCCTCCGCCCGTTCGATCCCGTTCGATGATGATCGCGCGGAAATCGTTGACATTGGTGAGCGTGGCACCGGTGACGACCTGATCCCCCAGTGCGGCGAACAGTCCGTGACCGTCATTGTCCGCCAGCACCTTCTTCGCGTTCAACCCTTTCGCTTCCGCCCGCGCCAGCGTGTCCGGGGCGATCACGGCACCCGCCACCTCGGCCCCGCCATCGACACCGTCCGTATCGGCGGCAAGGGCGAAGACGCCCTCCATGCCGTCCAGTTCGACGGCGAGCGCGTTGAGGAACTCGACATTGCGCCCGCCGCAGCCCGTTCCCCGGACCGTCACGGTGCATTCGCCGCCCGAGAGAAGAACGCAGGGTGCTTTAAAGGGCTGGCCGTATTTACGCACCTGCTTGACGATCCCGGCCATGACCCTGGCCACGTCCCGCGCCTCGCCCTCGATCGAATCGCCGAGAATATGCGTCCTGTAACCGGCCGCCTCGGCGATCCGCGCGGCTGCCTCCAGCGAGGATTGCGGCGTGGCGATCATGATGTTCTCCGTCCGCTCGAACGCCGCATCACCGGGCTTGGGCGTCTCGCAGCCGTCGCTTTCGAGATGCGCCCGCACATGCCCGGCGAGCCCGATACCGTACTTCTCGACGATCGCCAGCGCGTCGGCGCGCGTGGTCGGATCGGGCACGGTCGGCCCTGAGGCGATCACCGCCGGATCGTCGCCGGGCACATCCGAGATCATCAGCGTCACCAGCCGCGCCGGGGCGACGGCGGCAGCCAGCCTGCCCCCCTTGATCGCCGAGAGATGCTTGCGAACGCAGTTCATCTCCGAGATGTTCGCGCCCGAGCGCAGCAGCGCCCGGTTGACGTCCTGCTTGTCGGCGAGCGTCAGTCCCGCGGCCGGCAGCGCCGACAGCGACGAACCGCCGCCCGATATGAGCGCGATGACGAGATCGTCGGCGCCGAGTTCCGCCACCATTTCCAGAATGCGCGCGGCGGCGGCCTGTCCCGCCTCATCCGGAACCGGATGCGCCGCCTCGACGATCTCGATCCGTTCGCAGGGAACCGCATGGCCGTAGCGGGTGATGACCAGCCCATCGAGTTCGCCCGGCCAGCGTTCCTCCAGCGCCCGCGCCATGGCGGCACTGGCCTTGCCCATGCCGATCACGAAGGTCGCCCCCTCCGGCGGCTCCGGCAGATGCGCCCCGATCACCCGCTCCGGCAGGGCGGCATCGACCGCCGCATCCAGCATCGAGCGCAGAAGCTCTCCTGGCTTCATCATCCTCTCCCCGACTGACCGGTCCCATGTACCCAGCACAGGCGCCCTTTGGCAATCGGCGAAGCCCGTCAATCCGACCGTGCGCGGAGCGTCAGTTGCGGGTCGCGATCGCGGTCGCCGCTCCGCCGAGGGCAACCGCACCGACCCGGTTGGCGATGCGTGTCGCACGCGGCGTTCGCAGCAGCAGACGTGCCTTGTGCGCGAGGAAAACCCACGCCAGATCGACCGCCGCCAGCGTCAGCAGCGTGACACTGACCAGAACCGACCATTCCCGCAAGCCAACCGATGAAAGATCAATCAATGACGGCAGAAGGGCGATGTAGAACACCATGATCTTCGGATTGCCGAGGGTCAGCGCCATGCCGGTGGCGAACATCGACAGGGAAGACGAGCGCCGGGGAAGCATGTCCGCCTCATCGTTCACCGGCTGCCGCCACATCTTCACCGCCAGCCAGCAGAGATAGGCGATGCCGAGCCATTTCAGGACCTCGAAACCGGTCTGGAAGGTCTGCGCCAGCGCGGTCAGGCCGGTCATCGCCATCGTGAGCCAGATGGCCTCGCCGATCCACATGGCGGCGAGAAAGGGAATGACATCCCGCCAGCCGCTGGCAATCACGCGGGAAACGAGGGCAGCGATACTCGGTCCGGGCAAGCCGGCATTCAGCAGCAGTGCGCCGGCAAAGATGGCGATCGAAAACAGGTCCAATTCAATTCTCCCGGTTCCCGTCATCTCGCGCGTTCGTCTCGCGCGTTCGTCACGGATGACGCCGTCGATAGCACGAAATCAGTCACCACGAGGTCGCGGCAAGACGCCGCCGAGATCGCGGGTGATTTCGGCGGCGATGGCTCTGACCAGCCTGCCGAGCCGTTCGAGACCGTCATCGTGGATGCGTGCCGTCGGCCCCGAGAGCGACAGGGCGGCGAGCGGGCGCGCGTTTTCGTCGAAGATCGGCGAGGCGACGCAGCGAAGGCCGATGGCGTGCTCGCCGTCATCCACCGAAAAGCCGCGGGAGCGGATGCGTTCGAGATCCTCGTCCAGCGCCGCCCGGTCGGTGATCGTGTGGGCGGTGATGCGCGGCATCCCGTGTTCGCCGAGGATCGTTTCGAGTTCCTCGCGGCGCATATGCGCGAGGATGGCCTTGCCGGCGCCCGAACAGTGCATCTTCACCTTGCCGCCCGGCCGCGATATGGCACGCATGAGCTGACGGCTTTCCACCTGACCGAGACAGACCGCCTCGCCGCCCTCATGCACATAAAGATTGGCGGTCTCGCCGCTCTCCTCCATCAGCCGGCGCATGAAGCGCCTCGACATGCGGGCAATGTCGCGGCTGCGGAGGAAGGCATTGCCGCTGACGAATGCCTGCACGCCGACCTGCCAGAGATGCTCGCCCGGCTCGAAGCGCACATAGCGCTCGCTTTCCAGTGTCGTCAGCAGGCGGTGGGCGGTCGAGGGTGGCAGGCCGACCGACTGCGCGAGTTCGGTGAGCGTCATTCCCTCCGAATGCACCGCAAGGGCGTTGAGCAGGCTCAACGCGCGCTTGAGCGACTGGACCTGACCGCTCGACTGCGATTTCCTTACAGACGTCACCTCGCTGGCGATGTTCTCTACCGACATGGTTCCTTCCGGAGCATCCCGACGCACTCCCCGTTCCCGACAGGGGCAAGGCAGGAAACAGACATGCCCTGCGCGACATGCGCAAGACATGACATGCAAGCACCTTGCGCCGACCGTCGGCTTTATCGGCCAGATCCGTGTGCTTTCGCAAGTCCCCTCGCGCAAGCCTCCTCGCACATGTTTCCGCGCACAGATCTCCGCAAAGGACCCGGCGTGGATGATGCCACCCGCGAACGCGCAACGCGAAATCGCGAATCTGCAACGCGAAATCGCGAATCTGCAACGCGAAAAAGCCGGCGAACCATGCCCGCCGGCTTGCCGGAACGACCCTCGCCGCAGCTCCCCAAGGGAGGCGGCGTCGCGTCAACTCAGCCCTGGCGAGCCTTGAAGCGCGGATCCTTCTTGTTGATGATGTAGACGCGGCCCTTGCGACGCACCATGCGACAATCCTTGTGGCGCAGCTTGGCGGTCTTGAGCGAATTGCGGACTTTCATGTTCTCTCTCAGGCAGTCTTGCTGACAGTCTGGTTTCGCGGCCTACTTCTTGCGGCGAAAACTCTGGAAACGACGATTGAACTTCTCGACCTGCCCGCGCTCGCGTACCTGCAGCGCACCGCCGGTCCACGCCGGATGCGACTTCGGATCGACGTCGAGCGTGAGGGTATCGCCCTCGGCACCCATGGTCGAACGGGTCTTGAAACTCGTACCGTCGGTCATCACCACGGTGATCTCGTGGTAATCCGGGTGGATATCCTTCTTCACGAAACTTTCCTCCTCGTGAGGTGGCCGGTATATAGCGGCGCAACGGCGAAAGCTCAAGGGCACATTCGCCCGGCGGCGCGACCGTGTCACGCCGCGATGAAAATCCGGCCGGTGTGCTTACTCGTCATGGGTTCGAAGTGGCGCTGTCTGCCATCATTGGCTGCGCGCCGCAAGTCGAATTGGAGCGCGCCGCAAGTCGAACTGGAGAAGGACATCATGGAAGGAGCCGGACGGCAGCTCGAAAGCGATGGCGATGCCCGTGCGCGCAGCCGCGACCTGCGCCAGCTCCGCCGTCTCGCCGGCTATCTCCGCCCGCATGCACCGCGCGTAGCACTGACCGTGGTCGCACTGGTGCTCGCCGCGGCATCGGTGCTGTCGCTGGGCGTCGGCCTTCGCTATCTGGTCGACAGCGGAATCTCCGCCGGCAAGAGCGATGCGCTCGCCCATGCGCTCGAAGCCGTCCTCATCGTCATCACCGTGCTCGCGCTCGCGACCTTCGCCCGCTCCTATCTCGTGAGCTGGCTCGGCGAGCGCGTGGTCGCCGATATCAGGCGCGACGTCTATCGTCACATCATCCGCATGCCGCCCGGCTTCTTCGAGGTGACCCGTACCGGCGAGGTACTCTCGCGCCTGACCACCGACACCACCGTCGTGCAGACCGTCATCGGCGCATCCGTGACCCAGGCGCTGCGCAACCTGCTTCTGGTCTTCGGCGGCATCGCCCTTCTCGTCTGGTCCAATCCCAAGCTCTCCGGCATCGTCCTGCTCGCCGTGCCGCTCGTGGTCATGCCCATCATCCTCTTCGGCCGTCAGGTGCGCAGCCTGTCGAAGGTCTCGCAGGACCGCATGGCCGATGTCAGCGGACATGCCGAGGAGACCGTCAACGCGGTCCGCACCGTCCAGGCCTTCGCCCAGGAGGAGCGCGAGCGCGCCGCCTTCGAGGAGGCCAGCGAGGATGCGTTCCGCGCGGCCGCCTCGCGTGCATGGGCACGGGGCATGATGGCCGCGATCGTCATCGCCCTCGTCTTCGGCGCGGTGGTCGCGGTGCTGTGGATCGGCGGCCTCGATGTCGTCGCCGGACGGATCACCGCCGGCGAGCTCTCCTCCTTCGTCTTCTACGCCACCATCGTCGCCAGCGCGTTCGGCGGGCTCAGCGACGTTTTCGGCGATCTCCAGCGGGCGGCGGGTGCGACCGAAAGACTGTTCGAACTGCTGGAGACGGAGCCCTCGATCACCGCCCCCGCCGATCCGGCACCGCTGCCGGAGACATCGCGGGGAGACGTGCGGATCGACAATGTGTCCTTCGCCTATCCCTCCCACCCGGACCGGCCGGTGCTCGAGGGCATCGACCTGCACATAGCACCCGGCGAGACCGTCGCCCTCGTCGGCCCGTCGGGTGCGGGCAAGACCAGCATCTTCCAGCTGCTCATGCGCTTCTACGATCCGGGTCAGGGGCGCATCCTGCTCGACGGCACACCCATCGACCGTTTCGACCCCGCCGCCTATCGCAGCCGCATCGGCCTCGTGCCGCAGGAACCGGTGATCTTTTCGAGCGATGCCTGGAGCAATATCCGCTACGGACGCCCCGATGCGGGCGACGCGGAGGTGCTCGCCGCCGCCGAAGCCGCCGCGGCCCTCGATTTCCTCGAAGCCCTGCCCGACGGCCTGAACAGCTTTCTCGGCGAGAAGGGCGTGCGCCTGTCCGGCGGCCAGCGCCAGCGCGTCGCCATCGCCCGCGCCATCCTCTGCGATCCGGCACTGCTCCTCCTCGACGAGGCGACCAGCGCGCTCGACGCCGAGAACGAGCGGCTCGTGCAGGATGCGCTCGAACGGCTGATGCGGGACCGCACCAGCATCGTCATCGCCCACAGGCTCGCCACCGTCCAGCGCGCCGACCGCATCATCGTCATGGACAGGGGGCGCATCGTCGAGACCGGCGCCCATGCCGAACTCGAGGCAAGGGGCGGCCTCTATGCCCGCCTCGCCCGCCTCCAGTTCCGCGACATTCGTGCAGCGTGACC
>JAGREZ010000108.1:0-2230 GCA_020446285.1 Geminicoccaceae bacterium | reverse complement strand
TCCAACCGCGAGGAAACCGGCTGCAACTGGGTCGCGATGGACGGTCTGGACCGCTGCATCGCCTGCGCCCACAACCGCACCATTCCCGATCTCTCGAACGACGCCAACCGGACATCGTTCAGGCGCATCGACCTCGCCAGACGCCAGCTCTTCTACGCCATCCTCAAATGGCGGCTGCCGCATCCGCTCGTGGCCGGCGGGCCGCATGCACCGCTGATCTTCGATTTCCTCGCCGACGATCCCGACAGCGGCCGGCCGGTTCTCACCGGCCATGCCGGCGGCGTCATCACCCTCAACATCGCCGAGGGCGACGACGCCGAACGCGAGCGGCGGCGCACCGCCATGAACGAACCCTACCGGACACTGGTCGGGCATATGCGCCACGAGATCGGGCATTATTACTGGGAGGTGCTCGTCCGCGACGACCACCATCTCGACCGCTTCCGCGAGCTCTTCGGCGACGAGCGCGAGGATTACGGCCTCGCCCTGCAACGCCACTACGAACAGGGTCCGCCCGCCGGCTGGACCAGCCGTTTCATCAGCAGCTATGCAAGCTCGCATCCCTGGGAGGATTTCGCCGAAAGCTGGGCGCACTATCTGCACATGGTGGATACGCTGGAAACCGCCTTCGCCTATGGCCTGCAATGGCGCGCCGGCAGACCGCAGGAGGACGGCCTGCGCGCCGCCGCCCTCGCCTTTCCGACCTATGGTGCGGTGCTGGACATCGATTTCAACGCCTACCACACCCGCGACTGGACGGGGCTGCGCGATGCGTGGCTGCCGCTGACACTGGCGCTCAATGCCCTCAACCGCTCCATCGGCCAGCCGGACCTCTACCCCTTCGCACCACCGCCCCCGGCGCTGGAAAAACTGGGCTTCGTCCACAATCTCCTGCACGGCCAGTCGCCCTGACAGGGTGCCGGGACCGGACGAAGGCTTTCCTTCGCCGCCATTCTCTCCTATCTGATATCCGGGAGAACGAACGATCCGGCACCAGCACCGACAGAAGAAGAGCCTCGAGGACATGAGCGAGACCAGACCCTGCATCATCACCGTCGCCATCACCGGCTCGCTGCCGACCAAGGCCAACAATCCGGCGGTTCCGATCACGATCACGGAGCAGGTGGAATCGACCCACGAGGCGTTCGAGGCGGGTGCCACGCTGGCGCATTGCCATGTGCGCAACGATGACGGCAGCACGACCTCCGATCCCGACCGCTTCGCCCGTCTCCTCGAGGGCCTGCGCAAGCATTGCCCCGGCATGATCGTGCAGTTCTCCACCGGCGGACGTTCCGGCGCGGGCAAGGAGCGCGGCGGCATGATCCCGCTTCGCCCGGACATGGCGTCGCTCTCCACCGGTTCGTGCAATTTCCCCACGCGCGTCTACGAGAACAGTCCCGAACTCGTGAACTGGCTTGCCGAGCTCATGCGCGAACATGAGGTCAAGCCGGAGATCGAGGCGTTCGATCTGTCGATGATCTTCAAGGCGGTGGAGATGGAGAAGGCCGGCCTCATTCGCGGGCCGCTGCATGTGCAGTTCGTCATGGGCGTGAAGAACGCCATGCCGGTAGACCGGGCGAGCTTCGAATTCTATGTCGAAACGCTGCGGCGCCTCGCGCCGGACGCGACCTGGACCGGTGCCGGCATCGCCAGAGACCAGATCACCCTCAATCGCTGGTCACTCGAACTCGGCGGCCATTGCCGCACGGGCCTCGAAGACAATATCCGCCTCGACCGCGACCACCTCGCCCCCTCCAACGCCGCCCTGGTCAAACGCGTCGCCGACCTCTGCCCCGAATACAACCGCCACCCGGCCACCGTCGATGAAGCACGAGCAATCTTGCGGATATCATGACAGCGGTTGGTTTGTCAGGACTTTGACAAATTTGTTGTAACGGTCGTTATCGGATCACGGGCAAGGTCGAAGAGGCGGTCGCATCGACGCCTTTTCGTCATCGGCCTCCAAGCGTCAAAGCGCGCCTTACCGCTTCGGGTTCGTGGTCGATGACATGCAGGAAAAGCTTGGTCGGCCCTGTCGGAACCCGTCGTCCCTGCTCCCAATCCTGCACCGTCCGCGCCGAAAATCCGAACGTCTTGGCGAAGTCGCCCTGGCTCATGTTCATCTTGGCACGAATGCGCTGCACGTCGATGTCTTCGGGGATGTGAACAACCGCACCCGTTTCCGAACCGCCGGAAAAAGCCAAGGCCTCTTCCATGCCCCTGATCATGC
>JAGREZ010000601.1 GCA_020446285.1 Geminicoccaceae bacterium | reverse complement strand
CGGGCGACCGGGCGCTGCGACAGCGCGTGCTGAAGGAAGAAGAGCCCTTCGCCTGCATCGAATGCGGCAAGCCCTTCGGCGTCAGATCGACCATCGAGCGTATCGTGGCGAAACTCGAAGGTCGACACGCGATGTTCGCCAATGCCGAACAGACACGCCTCATCCGCATGTGCGACGATTGCCGTGTCCGCGCCCGCTTTCATGACCACAACGCGCCGTTTGCCATGGGCGAGCGGCCGAAAATCCGCACCACCGAGGATTATCTGAGGGCAAGGGAGGAGAAGGGGCAGAAAGGGAAAGGGAATGGATCGAAGACGGATTGAAGGGTGCGCCCGTTCCGCCACGAAACGGCTTCTTGCCGGCCACTCTTGCCGTGCCGCCGTTCATCGGCCACATGAAACCTCGATGGTGGCCGTGCGAATGCCGCCATGGATATCTGTCAACCGAACCCCTTTGAAGGCGTCCATCATGAATGAAGACGATTTCAACATGTCGATGCGCAAGTTTCTCAAGCAGGTAGGCGTCACCTCGCAGCAGGAGATCGAAACCGCCCTGCGGCGGGCACGCGACGCCGGAACCCTTCCCCAGGGCCAGATGAAGGCGCGGGTCGTGTTGACCGTCGACGATATCGGTCTCGAACATGTGGTCGAGGGAATGATCCGGACCGGAAACGACGGGTGACACCAACGCGCGAAACGGTGCTCGCCGCGCTCAGGTGCATCACCGATCCGCGCACCGGCAGCGACCTCATCTCCGCCGACATCATTCGCGCGCTCACCGTCGAGAACGGCCGGATACGCTTCGTCATGGAGGTTGACCGGGGCGACGGTGAAACGATGGAGGCGGTGCGGGTCGAGACGGTGACGGCTCTCGAGGCCCTCGTCGGGCCCGGCAATGTCATCGCCGTCCTTACCGCCGAGAACCGCACCGCACCGCCGCCGGATCCCGGCGTACGGAAGTCGTCGGGTGAACCCCGACCGCTGAAAGGGGTGAAAGCGATCATCGCTGTGGCTTCCGGCAAGGGCGGCGTCGGCAAATCCACCGTCTCCGCCAATCTCGCCGTGGCACTTGCCGCTCTCGGACGCCGGACCGGGATGCTCGATGCCGATGTCTACGGCCCGTCACAGCCACGCATGCTCGGTGTCTCCGGCCGGCCGGCATCACCCGACGGCCGGACCATCCTGCCGTTGCGCAATCATGGCGTCACGCTCATGTCCATCGGGCTCATGACCCGCGAGGATGAGGCGGTGGTCTGGCGCGGCCCCATGCTCATGGGTGCCCTGCAGCAGATGCTCCGCCAGGTGCAGTGGGGTCAACTCGACGTCCTCATCGTCGACCTGCCGCCCGGTACCGGCGACGTGCAGATGACGCTCGCGCAGCAAACCAGCGTCGCCGGCGCGATTCTCGTCTCGACACCACAGGACATCGCCCTTCTCGACGCTCGCAAGGCCATCGACATGTTCAGGAAGATGAAGACACCCGTGCTCGGCATGATCGAGAACATGTCGACACATATCTGCCGCAGGTGTGGTCATGAGGAACATGTCTTCGGCCATGGCGGCGCGCGTGCCGACGCAGAACGTCTGGGTCTGCCGTTTCTGGGCGAGATCCCGCTCGACATCGACATCCGCCTGGCCGCCGACGGTGGTGCTCCCATTGTCGTCTCGAAGCCGGAAAGCCCTCAGGCCAGGGCGTTTCTGGGCATCGCTCGAAAACTGATCGACGATGATATCGTCTGAGCCCGCGATGCAGATCATGTTGCCGCCGTTGCTGCGCGGTGAAGCGGTCCGGGGCGATGTGCTGCGAACAGCGGTGGCGCGGGCGCGCGAGGGAATCGACCCGGGCCTGATCGTCC